>DAHWQF010000782.1 GCA_027334785.1 Acidimicrobiaceae bacterium | reverse complement strand
AGGTCGGCCACCTCGTCGGCAAGGGCGAGGCCGAGCTGGGCGGCCACGTCTGCTCGGGGAAGGTCGTCTCGGACGAAGGACCACGAGAGCATGGTGACCGGCCCGGTGAGCATGGCCTTCATCGGCTTGGTGGTGCGGCCTGCCGCATACGCGGTCCACGAGACGGTGATCGGCTCGGGGCGGGCGACGTCGCCGAAGAGGATCGGCGGCCGCACGCAGCGAGAGCCGTAGGACTGGACCCAGCCGGCCTCGGGCAGGGTGAACCCACCGAGTGAGCCGGCGAAATAGCGCACCATGTCGTCGCGCTCGGGCTCGCCGTGGACGAGCACGTCCAAACCTATTTCCTCCTGCAAATCGACCACCCGGTCAACCTCAGCCTCGAGCCTGCGCAAGTAGGCGTCCTCGTCGAGGCGGCCCGCCCGCCGAGCGGCCCGGGCCGCTCTGAGCTCCGCGGTCTGGGGGAAGGAACCGATGGTGGTTGTAGGCAAAACAGGCAGCCCGAGCGCACCTTGTTGGGCGGCCCGCCGTTCGCCGGCGCCCGCGGCCCGGCGCAGCCCCTCCTCGGGGATGGCCGCCACCCGCCGGCGCACGGCCGGGTCGGCGCAACGGGGGTCCGAACGCCTGGCCGCGAGCAGGTCGTGGTTGGCCCGGACAATGTCGGCCACCGCGCCCCACCCCTGGTCGAGGCCGCGGGCGAGCACAGCCACCTCGCCCACCTTTTCCTCTGCGAACGCGAGCCAGGGTGCCAACCACGCTGGTATGCCAGGGTCGCCCTCGACCTTCACGGGTACGTGGGCGAGCGAGCACGAGGTGGAGACGACCACCTCGGAGGCGAGGTCGCTCAGACGGTCGAGGAGATGCCGGGCCCCCTTCAGGTCGGTGGCCCACACGTTGCGGCCGTCCACCACCCCCGCGAAGACCGCCTTCCCCCGAGCCCCGCCCGCCGCTCCGAGGAGCGCCAAGTTGGCCGGGCCAGCGCAGAAGTCGAGGCCCACTCCCTCAACCGGCAGGTCGACCAGCGCGCCCATGGCCTCGCCGATAGCGCCGAAGTAGGTCGACACCACGATCTTCGGCCGGTCCCCAGCCTCGCCGAGCCGGCGGTAGGCGCGCTCGAACTCGGCCAGTTCCGGCCGGCTCGTGTCCCCCACTAAGACGGGCTCGTCAAGCTGCACCCAGCTAGCGCCGGCCTCAGCCAGGCCCACCAGCAAATCCAGGTAGGCCTCGACCAGCGGGCCCATAAGCCGCAGGGGGTCGAAGCCCGGCTCCTCGGGCCGGGAAAGGGAGAGCAAGCTGAACGGACCTAGGAGGACTGCC
>DAHWQF010000781.1 GCA_027334785.1 Acidimicrobiaceae bacterium | reverse complement strand
AAGACGTGCCCGCCATAGCCACCAAGGCCCGCCCTCCACGTACAGCTCGGCACCTGCTCTCTCCACGCTGGCCCCGAGCGCCACGACGGCCTCGAGGGTGTGGCGGACGTCCTCCCCGTTGGAGAGGCCCCGGATCCGCGAGCGACCAGCCGCCCGCGCGGCTATCAGGAGCGAGCGGTGGGAAACCGACTTGTCGCCCGGTGCCCGCAGCCGGCCGCTGAGCGGGCGGCCGCCGGCAGGCACCACGACCAGTTGCTTATCGGTTGCCACCTCGCTCATCACCTCCTCCAGTACTGCCGCGCAGGCCAAAGTTAGCGGTTTCGAGCCGTCGCAGGGACGCCTTGTAGCCTCGCTCGGCCAACGCGTTGCGGGCCACCTCGCCATCGCTCGCGTCCACCACCATCACCATGACACCGCGGTCGCCCTCGGCCGAGTGCACGATCTCCAAGTCGAAGATGTTGACCCCGAGGCCCCCGAGCAACGTCCCCACCTCGGCGATGACCCCGGGGCGGTCAGGTACAGGGACGCGTACCTCCAACGCCCGCTCGAGCGCCGGCGCTCCCGAGGGCAGGTTGACCCGGGCCTCACGGGCACGTTCCAGCAATTCGAGGAGCCCGGCACGGTCGCCCGACGCCACTACGGTGCGCAGCTTGTCGAGGCTCGCCCCGAGGAGGTCGAGGGCCGAAAGGATCGCTTCACGGTTTTCGGCCACCACGTCGGGCCAGATCCCGGGGTGCCCAGCCGCCACCCTCGTCATGTCCCTGAACCCCCCAGCCGCCAGCCTGAGCAGCGTCGCGTCAGAGCTGGCCGCGTCGGCGGCAAGGTTCATGAGCGTCGCCGCCGTCAGGTGCGGCGTGTGGGAGACGAGCGCCACCAGGTAGTCGTGGTGGCGAGGTTCTAAGGCGACGGGGTTGGCGCCCAGCTGGCGCACGATGGAACTGACTTCGCTGTAGGCCTCTCCCGAGGTCCGTTCGCCCGGAGTCAGCACCCAGCTGGCCCCGAGGAAGAGGTCGGGGTCTGCGCCCTCTACGCCTTCTTGTTCCGAGCCGGCCATCGGGTGCCCGCCGACGAAACGGGGATCCGAGACGGCAGCCACTATCCCTTCTTTCACCCCCGCCACGTCGGTCACGACCCCACCCACCTGCCGCGAGAGAACGGCGTTGGCCACGCCGGCCACCGCCCCAGCAGGTACGGCGATGAAGGTCACGGAAGCGCCCAGACCTCCGCCAGGCCGGTCCCTGCTGGCCCCTTTGATGTTGGCCCCTTTGATGTTGGCCCCTTTGATGTTGGCCCCTTTGATGTTGGCCCCTTTGATGTTG
>DAHWQF010000780.1 GCA_027334785.1 Acidimicrobiaceae bacterium | reverse complement strand
ACCCCCGTCGTGGCGAGCGACGCCGGCGCCCTGCGGGAGGTGCTCGGCGACGCCGCCAAGCTCGTTCCGGCAGGGGACGAGGAAGCGCTGGCCGGCGCCTTGGGACAACTCGTGGAGGACAGCGGTGCTCGGGAAGCACTCGTGGCCAGGGGCCACGAACTGACGGCTAAGTACAGCTGGGAGCGCTGCGCCACCGAAATGGTGGCTCTCTATCGGGACGTGACGGGCCGCGCCTAGTAGGGCTCAGGCGTCGAGGTTGGCCTCGATGCCGGCCAGGAGGATCTTGGAGGTCTTGGTGAGGTCGAAATCGGCGGCCCGTTCGCGGCCGGCCTCTATCATCCGGTCCCGTTCGGGGCCTTCACGGCAGGCCTTGTCCACCGCAGCCGCCACCACCAGCGGGTCCTTGTCGTCGACCACGATGCCGGCGCCGCCCAGGGTCTCTGGGACCGCCCCGGCGTTGTAGGCCACCACGGGCACGCCGAGCTCCATCGCTTCGAGGGTCGGGACGTTGAAGCCTTCGTGCTCCGACAGGCAGACGAAGACGTCGGCCACGGCCCAGTGGGCGAGCAACTCGGCGTCGCTCAGGCCGCCGAGCAGCTCTACGCTCCCCTCCAGGTCGAGCTCGGCCACGAGCAGCTGCAGCGCTCGCATGTAGTGAGGCGAGGTGCCGCCGCCCACGAGGGTGAGGCGCGCCTTAGGGTCGAAGAACTTGCGGTACGCCGCGAAGGCGCCGATCACGTCGTGCTGGCATTTGTTCGGGGCTAGGCGGCCGACGAAGAGCCAGTGGGGCCCGGTGCGCTCCCGCTGGCGGCGGAGGCGCTCCAAGGTGGCCGGTTCAGCCGGGCGGTGGTACTCCTCGAGGTCGACCAGGATCGGGCACACCATGGTGCTCTCGTAACCGACTTCCTTCAGTTCGGCCTCGTTGAAGGCCGAGTCGGCGAACGACATCGCCATGTAGGGGGCGAGCATGGCGAGCTCTTTGCGGGCGTTGTGCATGACGGCCGCGATGGCGGGCTCCCAGCGTTCGAAGTACTTGCCGGGCGTGATGTTGTGGTAGTCGCCGAGCACGAGCTCGCCGGCCTCGGCTCTCGCCCGGATCCAGGCGCTCATCGGGGAGCTCGTCGAAGTGTGGAAGATGAGGACGCGGCCCTCGCCGGCGCGGTGGGTGTCCTCGTGATATGGACGCGCCTCGGAACCAAGCGGGGGAAGGATGTGCTCGGCCCAGATCTCGGACTGATAGCCCGCCTCTCTCAGCACCTTGCGGGCCATCAACGTGTGGCCCCCGATGGCGTCGAAGGGGGCGAACCCCGGCAGGTACTGGTCGATCCT
>DAHWQF010000077.1 GCA_027334785.1 Acidimicrobiaceae bacterium | reverse complement strand
GACCAGCCACAGGTCGTCCCACCAGGCGTCGCAGGCACCGGCCAAGGCGCGCATCACCCCCGCCATCATCGCCACCGAGCGCCGGAGGCGCTTGTTGTAGGCCGGTCGCTGGGGCAGGTAAGGGAACAACGCCCTCAGGTGCTGGCGGGCGTAACGCAGCCAGCGCGCTTCGCTCGTGAAGCCGAGCAGGGCTTGGAGCACCGCCAGGGTGACCAGCTCTGCGTCGGAGAGCCCTGGGGCGATGCCGACGGCTGGCCGGGCCGGCAACAGCGACGGCTCGGCCGCCAATGCGTCGTCGATGGTGACGTACAGTGCAGTAGCGAGGGTGCCCAGGTCGGCGTCCACGTTGGTCCTCCAGGGTCAAGGTGTTCGTTACCGCCGATCCTGGCACCCTTCGCGCGGGGAGTGGTGGATATTCGCGCGTTACGTGGTTTCGCCTGAAAAATGCCCTGCATACCCCAAGAATTTGGAATGAACGGGCGGGCATAGTGCCACGCAGCCGCATCGTTCGTCAGCCGTGCGGCTGCGAGGCGCTACGTCCGGCCACCGGCCAGCATCCCTTGGAACTACTCATCTAGAGGCGCCGGGACGACCGAGTCTGGGTCAAACGTCGAACGGAACGATGGCGTCGCCGGAACGGGTATGCGATGCCGGGCTAGCCATACCCAGTCGCTCAAGATCCGCCACGAGCCACCTGTAAACGACCTCCGAGACAGGGAAGGGTCTGCCAATCTCGAACAGCATGCCGCCGTGTGTGCCCGTGATCCACCGCGAGGCACTGGGCCTTGCGGCGCGTTGTCGGGCATAACTCGAGTCACCAGCCGAGAAGTCGTAGGGCTGGTCAGACAGGTCCATCACCACTTCATCCTCCACGCCGGGCGGGAGAGCCTCGACGTAGCCAGCAAGAGAGGGGATCCCAATCCCGTGCCCCCCTCCCCTGTTGACAACGCCCACAATTCGCATCGGCATGAGCACGTGATGCTCGAGCTGGGGCAGAAGCCTTGGCATCCACCGCTCAACGAGTTCGCGGTATCCGATTATGGCGGCCCCGTAGATGGCCTTGGCCACCAACATCAGCCGATCATCGGTGTAGAAGGCCCCGACGCCGGCAGCGAGCCGGCCATCAGGAGCCGGGAGTTTGTCTGCGGGAGGGATCGGAGCCACAAGGTGCGATTCGCCCCGAGCTCGGGCCTCGCCCACCAGCAGGTGAAGTCCACGTAGGTCGTATGTCGTACGCCCCTTCCTGTACAGGACGGGACCCTCCTTCCACTCCTCCTCGGGCACTCCGCCCATTACGCCGACGAGGCGCGAGAGTTCTATCTCTCCGGTCAAGAGGGGGCCTACACCCACGAGATCGCATGCCGCCGCCCACGCGGCCTCCCTGCCAAGTGGCCCCTGGACTGATACGGGGAGCGCTCTGTGCTGCAGCGCGCGGTCAAGAGCGGTGTGTACGCCCTGCGACGCCCAGTGCCACGCCCATGCTGAGCCGGGGCCGACCTGGCTTGAGCGCGAAGCGACCCAGCCCGACCCAGGACGCCACGGGTCCATGCCTGCAGTCATTGGGAAGATATCCGGTCGCCTCGCCGTACCTTTCCAGAAAGAGACGTGCAAGTGGTGCTCCCCGCTCGACACTGCCATGGGGAGAACATGGCCGGCGGCATCGACCTTGCAAACGAAGGGAGCCAATGGCCCTAGGGCGTCCGCGAGCGCCTGGAGCGCCTCACGTGCGAGTGTTCCCCCCTCTCGCCATGGCGGTGGCGTTGCACCGCCGAGGACAGCGTGCCCGAACGTGGTGTCGAGCACACGCATGGCGAACCCAGTGTCGGACGCGAGCATGGGACCCAACAGCGAGCGGGCTTGCTCGGCTGACCCGAGGCTGATAGCGAGCGCCAAGGGGTAGCGCCACAGTTCCAAGTCCTCAGGAGCAGCGAGTAACTGTTCGACAGAGACTTCTGCCAACAGAAGTACTTGGGCGGCGAACCACTGCGCGACCGCTGGCAACACGAACGCCAAGCTCCCGCCCCGTCGTTCAAGCATGCCAGTGGCCAGTAGGTCATCCGCGCGCGCCCCTTGGAGTACGTCCCCAGCCGCGACCGGACCGAACTCGCGCGCAACCGCACGGACCGCGAGCGCCCGCAAATGGGATTGGTCGAGCTTCAGGCCCCTTGTAGCCCTCTCTCCCAGCATGGCTAGCAAGTCGATCGGTGCCCGAGGGACGCCGCCCCGGTCACGCATCCACAGGCCTACCAGGAGCGCAAAGAAGGGCTGCCCCAGGGTTGCGCGCACGGGGACGGGAAGAGAGTGAAGGCGGACATCAGCGCTTCGATCGCCGAGGCCGATCTTTACGCAGTCCCTCTGCTCAGCCTCTTCCAACGGTGGGAAAGCCTTGTTCTCCGGAGCCTCCGAGAGGACTGGTACTCCGCGCGAAGTCAGCAGGACCGTGCTCGCCGGCCACGTACCTACCAGCACCCGTGCCTGCGTAAGTAACTCTTCGGCGACCTGGTACCCGACTTCGTCCATGCCGTCGACAACGACGGCTGCACCTACGGTCCGGACCGGCCCCACTTCTTGCGCCGCCGTTTCAACGGCAGCCGCCAGCGTCGGGATGCACTCGGAGGCTCGCAGGAAGACGGGGACCGGTGCGTCGCCGTCGTCTGCCGCCGCTTCCAGGCATATTTGATGGTGACGCTCCGAAGCGATGGACTTGCCGGACCCCATGGGCGCGGTCCAGACAACGAGGCGCTTTTCGGAACATGGGCAAAGGGAGGGGTCGACCGCGCCGACTGAGGTATCTTCCGCCAGCGCCAGCGCCAGCGCCAGCGCCTCGTTGGGAGGAAGCCCGACGGCAGCCCAACGCGCCGCGCACCGTGCCACTGAGGCCCGCCGCAGTTCCTCGATGCGCTCCGACCGGTCCAGAACGCCCTTTGGCAACCCGATCCTGAGGAACTGGCGCCGTACGGCTTCCATCCTCGGCTGGTCGAGGACCGCTACGACACGCTCGAGGTGGAAGAGCTCGACAGGGCACTGGACGGATTTCTGCAGGTCCTCTCGTTGGGCAACGCGCAGCTCCTGGTTGGTCACGAACACGAACGCCTCGGCCTGATTGGCCGCGACACCTTTGTGGTCCGCCAGAAACTTCTTCTTGACCTCACTGAAGTCCTGCTGACCGCGGGCAAAGTAGACGGCCATTACCCAGAGCTTGCCGTCACGCCGCGCTAGCGCGTCAGCAGTCCTGTCCCTCCCACCTAGCGGGTGTCTCGGGTCGACATCCGTGAACCCCTGGTCTGAAAGGACCTGCGCCGCGAGGCGCTCTGACTTGCCGCGGCTATCGGTCCATTCGAGAAGCCGATGCCAAGTCTCGTCCCAGCGGCCGTCGTCGTCCACATGTGGAGTGTGGCAGAAACACACCGTCATTCGGCGATTAGGCGGTTGCACAGCGAGGTGTTGAGCGCCCGGTCGTGGGTGTCCCCCCTCGAGGAGACGCGGAGAGGCTTTTACCTCTCGTCGGGGCTAACGGCCGTAGACGGTGTGCCCGGCGGTCCTTACGGTCGTCTCGACCACATTTATGGCGACGTCCTGAGTGGCGTACTGCTCAGGAACCTTGTCTGCAAGGTCGTAGACCGTGCCGCGGAGGTTGGGGAGCCAGGTGACCTGGTATGGGCCGGGATCGGCAGCTCCCCGACATGGGCAACGACGCCGGCCGGTGGCAACTCGTCGCTCCAGGTATGCCCCTCTTCCAAGAGCTGGCCCCGATCCCAGTGGAAGTTCACGACCCGAAGTCTAGAACCCGCCCTCATACGGCCTCCCTCATCCCGCACCAAACCCCAGGGGAGGTAGAGGGTCCTCCTCGAATGACGCCGCCGGTCGGTCCCTCAGGGCCTAACCGGTCATCGACCGGCCATCTACGGATCGGCCGTTTGGGGAGCCGCGAAGCTGTGTCACATAAACGATCGTTCTCGTACACCTCTGGGGCTCGACGCGTGAGCGCAGGTCGACGATGTAACACAAGCCGTGTGCCTGGCTATGTGTCGCGTTACCCCGTTCGCGCTACGGTCCGTCCGTGCGCATCGGCTACGGGTGGGTATCGACCCGGGACCAGAACCCCGGCAGCCAACGCGACGCACTCGTGGCTGCCGGCTGCGAGGAGATCCCCTTTGACAAGGCGAGCGGCAAGCTGGCCCGGCGCCCCGCACTGGACCAAGCGCTAGCGATCAACCGGGCGGGCGACCATCTCGTTGTCACCAAGCTAGACCGGCTCGGTCGCTCCCTGGAGCACCTGATCGCCCTGGCCAAGGACCTCCAGGCCCGCAAGGTCGACCTGGTCGTACTGGACCAAGGCATAGACACATCGACCGCTGTCGGGCGGATGCTCTTCCAGATCCTCGGCGCAATCGCCGAGTTCGAGCACGCCTTGATGCCCGAGCGGACACGCGACGGCCTGGAGGCCGCGCGCGCGGGGCCGCACGGGCGGCCAGCGTCCCAAGCTCACCCCACGCCAGGCCAAGATCGCCCAAGACATGTACGACGAAATTGGCCTCGACGGGCACCGGGTCCGCACTGTCCAGCAGATCGCCGACGAGTTCGGCGTTACCCGCCCGACGATCTATCGCCACCTGCAGGCGCGCACGGACCGGCCTGCCCAGAGGTGGCAACTGCCTGACCGTAACGGGCGGCCTGATCTTCTTCAAGGGGCGGGCTGGCCATCGTCACGCCATCCTCTAGCCTTGAGCTCACGGGTCACGCTGCGTGTCCGACGTCGGCTGAAGTTGGCGGCGACCACCCGTCGATTTCCCCGTCGACCACGCCGTTTGCGTCCCGGATGCGAGCGGAAGACCTCGGCTCCTGTGCAGCGGAGCACCACCTCTAAGGCCCGGCAGTGGCACTCGTAGATGACCGATTTGGTGCCCTGGTCGGCCAGCCCCGAGGCGACCGAAACCGACTTCGGGTGGCTGCAGGTGGGCCGAAGCCGGAGACTAGGCGCACCGCGCCGGGGGCTACTTCGGCGCCCCGCCGACAGGCTCACCACTGGTCGGGTCGGCGCAAGGAGCAAGCATCTGCTCCAAGTGCTGTTGATGACTTCCGGTCCTGGCGCGCGTCGCGGCCGCCGTCGAGGAGGGTAAGGCCAGCGTCGACGAACACCACCCCGGGTGGCGTCCCCGACGACGGCGTAGTAGCGCGACGCGCTGTTCGACCGCTCGCTTGCTCCGTCGCCGGTGGCGACCGGGCTGCAAAGGTAACGGCAACCCCCCCCAAGGTGGATTCTACGCGTCGAAATCACCGCGTTCGCCCCTCGTGGGTGCTCCTTGGGCGCCTTTACAAGTACGCTCCCGCCCGTCTGGGTTATGAGCGTTCGGGCGGTTCCATGACGTAGTTTCCGGGCCGTCGGGGAGCGTTCGGGATCGCCCCCAACGGCGACCTTTGACCTCGAATGCCGACAGTGTAAGGTCCACGCTTTGCGGTTGAAGCGCTTGTCGTACGGGCGGGCGGTGGAGGCGAACACAGGGCGGTCTCGTCGCGTTCGGTGGGGGCGGCTCGAGGAGGCGTCGGTGGCACCTGGTAGGACTTGTGCGCATGGCAGTCCAACGCCTGGGGAGCGGGCCTGCGAGTGAGCAGTTGGCGGCTGACGTTGCTGGATGGCAGGCGGCGTACGCGTCGTGGCAAGCCGCAGTCACGGAACGTGAGCTGGAGCTTGCGCGTGCTGATCGGAGGGTGCTGGCAGCGACTGGCGGGCTCAGGGTGGCGAAGTGGCGGGCCGCTTGCCAGCGCAGGCGCATTGCGACCGTGGGAGATGCCAGGCTACGGGCACGGGCGTTGCGTGCCCGCCCCGCCGTCGAGGAAGCCCTAGCAGGACGTGAGCGCGTCGTCGCGCAAAGCGGCGAGATGGTGCTCGTTGCCAGGCTGGCCTTGGCGGAGGCGTCCAAGCGGCTCGTGTCGTACGGCCCGCTCGGCACGCAGGTGACGGGGCTCAGTGTTGCCGAGCTCCGCCGTCTCGCTCGCCGGCCTGCGCGAAGCACGCCCGAGGGTCAACAAAGGCGCTCGTGACGGCGGAGGGGGGAGTGCCGGCCGTCACGGAATAGCCCGGACCTCTGGCGGCCCCCGTGGGTGGGGCCCTGGCCCGCCGGGCCGAGACCGTAGCCGAGCAGGACCAGCTCGTGGCGATGGCCCAGGACGCCCTCGACAGGGCCGTGGCCGCCATGGCCAACCAGGTCTCAGCCGAATTTGCGGCACAGCTCCTCGGCGTAGAGCTCGCCGAAGTACGGCGGCTGGCCAAGCTGTACCCGCCCGTCGCCACGGGCAACCACGTTCATGTGCCTCACCTGGCGAAGGCCAAGCAATGAGCACAGCCGCATTGTGCTGGCTTCGGAAGGTGCGGAGGTACCGGGGAGAGGCAAGACCCCTGGTCCGCACCGAGGGCCTGCCAGTGACGGCAAGGGGTTGTTGAGCTTGCCCGGCACGACGATCGCCGACACCCACGACCACGACGGCCAGTGGGTAGTTCGGCCAGCTTCGGGGATCCCCCGCGAAACAGTGGGCTGGGTGTGGCCAGGGCGTGTCCCGGCGGGGAAGCTCACCGTGGTCGAGGGCGACCCCGCCACCGCCAAGTCGACGATGACCCTGGACCTGGCGGCGAGGGTGACAACTGGGTCTGCCTGGCCGGACGGCGCGCCAGGCGGCCGGCCGGCCCCCGTCCTGCTGCTGTCGGCAGAGGACGGTTGGGGGGACACGATCCGGCCCCGCCTGGAAGCCGCCGGGGCCGACCTCGACCTCTGCCTCTGCGTCGCTGCCAGGGAGGTCGAGGCCGAGTACGGTCCGGCCCTACGGCCGGTGGTACTGCCCCA
This sequence comes from Acidimicrobiaceae bacterium, assembly GCA_027334785.1. Taxonomy (GTDB): domain Bacteria; phylum Actinomycetota; class Acidimicrobiia; order Acidimicrobiales; family Palsa-688; genus JAJZYO01. The sequence continues at coordinate 3,687 of DAHWQF010000077.1, read as the reverse complement.
GGACATCGCTTGGCTGACGCGGCTGGTCGAGCGGTCAGGAGCCGCCATGGTCGTGGTCGACGTGCTTGCTGCCTACCTGTCGGACCGCGTCGACTCCAACAAGGACCAGTCGGTGCGCCGGCTCCTGGCCACCCTCGGCGCGGCCGCGGCAAAGAGCGGTACCGCTGCCGTGTTGGTGCGGCACCACAACAAGGCCGTGGGAGGGCCGCCAATGTACCGGGGCGGCGGGTCGATCGGGATAATCGGTGCGGCGCGTGCCGTTTACGCTGTCGTGCGCGATCCCGACGACGCTGACCACCGCCTCCTGGCGACAGTCAAGTCCAACTTGGCTGTGGAAGCCCCGACCTGGGGCTATTCCCTCGTGGAGGTCCCGCACTTGGGTGTCGCGAAGGTCGCCTGGGACGCCAGGCCCGACCCCCGCAGCGCATCGGAGCTGCTCGCAGGAGCACAGGCGCCTGCGCTGTCCGAAGCTGTCAGGTGGCTGGCTGCGTGGCGGGCAGAGCACCCAGGCCCTGCCCACGCTGCCGACCTCCTGGCTGCGGCGGCCGAGGTGGGCATAACGCGCGCGGCCCTTCACCGGGCGCGCAAGAAGCTCCACCTCGGCACTACTAAGACCCGGGAAGGTTGGGTCGTCGGCTGACGGGCGGCAAGAGGACGACCAGGGCCAATGACCAGGTACCCGACCATGGCAGCACCGGCTCTCGGGGAACAAGATCCCAAGATTCCCAAGATCCCAAGATCCCAAGGGTTCGCGACGCAGGAGAGCGTGAGATCTTGAGATCTTGGCTGAGTGATGGAAACCTCGGTCTCGCCAAGGCCGGCGGGAAGCGAACAAGACGGCGAGCAGCTGGCCGGCTGGCTCGCCGATCCCCTGGCGAAGCGGTGGCCACGCCCGGGGGGCGTCCTCAGGTGACGACCCTGACAAACCGGCCAGGTTCCAGAGCTGGAGTGGGCCGCCACGACGGCGGGGGCGTGGGGGGCCGTCCCCCGCCCGCCGCGTCCCGAAGTACGAGGGCGAGGCTGGTGGTCGGCCATGCCATGCCCTTGGGATCTCGCTAGGTGCCGTTGCCCTCGACAGCCCTTGGCCTGAAGCTGGAGGCCACCTCCCGACCACCCACTTAGCCCGGACGCCACGGTTGCCCGCCAGTAGAGGGCCGCAAACGGCTCGTGTTCCCGGAGGTGACGGCAAATGGTTTCGCGAGTGGCTTTGTCCTGCTGGCAGCAAAACACTCTACGAGACTGTCGCCACGGTCAAGGCGAGGCCGTGTTCGCGGGGTCCACCAAGGAAGCGCAGCGGTAATGGCGCGCCCACCAAGCCACGGCACGGCCTGCGTGGCGCGACGCGCCAGCCAGGGTTCCGCCGAAATGGGCGACGAACTGCCGGTCGCGTACAGCGAGGCCATCGCACCCGACGGCCTAGCTAGCTGGCGAGCCCGAGGTGGCAATCACACGCCTCGGGGCTGGTGTCCTCCACACCAGGCTCAAGAGTCACAAGCGGCCGCCGGTAGTGCTCGGCTGCGCCGACAGCAGGGGCCAGTCGTACCGGGACGCCCGCAGGCACGTGGAGGCCCCGGCTGGCTGCGCGAAGGCACAGGAGCGTGAGATCTGGTGAGCAGAGCAAGAACGAACAGCACTTTGCCTCCGTTGTTGTCGGTGGATGAGGTTGCCATCTTGCTTGGAGCCAGCCGCTCGTCCATCTACCGCTCGATAGAGAGGGGCGACCTGCCTTTGCCCGCCTTCAAGATCAATGGCCGGATACGGATAGCTCGCCGCGCCGTAGAACGGCTCCTGGCGGGGGAGCGCCCCTTCGTGTTCGCCGAAGACCGATTGGGTGCCGCAAGCGGACCAGGCGACAACGGCTCTCTTTGTACGTTCGATGTGGACGAGCGGCAAAGCCGTTAGCCCGGAGGCGAACTTGTTGGGTCGAGCAGGTGACCGATGTGCTCGGCTGCTCGGCGGTCCTCGGCCGCGACGCCGTCGGTATAGTGCCTGGCCATCTGTACTGTCGACCAGCCCAAGCGGGCTTGTTTCTGCGATTCGCTGATCACGGGGTCGAGGGCCGTCGCGTGGAAGTGGCGGAGCGAGTGGAGATGAACATCGGCCGGGACCGCTGCCTTGAACCTGAGGCGTGCCAGTGCGTGGCTGAGGGAGTCCGGGTACGGCGGCGCCACCCCGCCGGGTTCGAAGGAGAAGGCGAACGACTCGGGTGTCAGCTCCCGCCCGCACGCCGCGGCTAAGCCCTCCTGGGCCTTCCGGAGTTCTCGAAGCGCGTCCAGGGTACGCGGGTCAGTAGCGACCTTTCGGATGCTGGGACGGGTCTTGGGCGCCTTCACCAAGGCGGAGCCCTTGGCGGCGATGACGCTCTCGTCCACCGTGAGCAGGCCGCGATCAAAGTCGATGTCGTTCCAACGCAAGGCGCAGGCCTCCCCCCTCCGCATGCCTGTGGCCGCGAGCAGCCGCAGGAAGGTAGCAAAGCGGGTGTCCTCTGCCTCGGCGGCGCTTATCAGTGCCTGCACCTCGGCCAGCTCGGGTGCCCGCACCGCCGCGGGCTGTTCCTCGAGCCTCCAGGCGGGCAGGTCGGCGTCGGCGGCTGGGTTTTGCAACCTCCCCCCGCTCCACTTCTGAGCCAGCCGGCAAGAGCGGTGCAGTACGGCCTTTACCTGCCGCGCCAACGCCTGGGAGCGCCCCTGTTCCTTGAGCGACCGGTAGAAGCGCTCGACATCGTACGTGGTCAGGGTGGCGATCCTCCGCCGTCCTATGGAGCCCTCGATGTGGACGCGCCAGATGCTCTCGTAGTGGCGGGCGGTCTTGGGGGACAGGTCGTCCCAGCCGTTGTCCCGCCAGGCGGCTATGGCGTCGTTCACCGTCGTCGCCGGGCCCCACTCCCTCGGCTCCTCCAAAGGAGGGGCGGGAGCGGCCTCTTGCTCGGCAACCATACGGGCGAGCTCTCGTGCGGCCTGGCGACGGGATCCCTGGAAGCGGGCGTGGCGGTGGCGCACCCGGCCTTCGGCGTCCCTGCCAAGGTAAACCCGGAGCTCCCAAGTGTTCGCCTTGCCCGCCACTTGCCGCAAGCTCCCGGCCATATCGCCTCCCTCTACCCCCGCCGCCCAAACACGTTGTTGGGTTTCTTGTTGGGTTACGGGAAACGACTCTAGAACGAGGGTGTGACCACTTACAGTTCGTGGCCTTTGACCTGCACTTATGTCGCGCGCTCGGAGGGATTCGAACCCCCAACCTTCTGATCCGTAGGAAGGTCCCGTGGTCCCAGCCGGACCCTCTCGTTGCACCCACCAGGCGAGAAAGTCTTGGTCAGCCTCGGTGAGCCCCTGCGAGGCTGTCCCGGTCGGTCGTTCCCATCGCAGTCTGTCCTGCGCCGCCCGTTACAAATCGCGTTACAAGTTCGCTGCCAGCCCGGAGTAGGCCGCCAGTCGGCTCAGGACGCACGACCTTCTGATGTCGGCTCAGACGCTCATGCGCCTCCAGGGGCACCATCAACGCTGGCACGGCCTCGGGGCGCGGGGGCTCGGGCGCCCTCGTGCTCCGCGTCGGCTTCCGGATCGGTGGGCTTACGCGCCCGGCCGATTCCGGCGGGGCCTGCAGATGTCAGGTCGGTCGCTTCGACCGGGTGCCGACATCCCATGGCGTGTCAGTGTGCCAGCCTCGGTACAGCTTCTCATCGATGACCTT
>DAHWQF010000779.1 GCA_027334785.1 Acidimicrobiaceae bacterium | reverse complement strand
CTTCCCGCCGGTGCCATGACTCGGTGACGCTTCGCTCCTGTCGTGTGCGAGGGGAGCGGGGGCGTGGAGGATCGGCATCGCGACGTCGGGCTCTTCCGGTATTCACTCGCACGCGAGGCGGCCGACCCGGCGCTCACCAACGCCGAGCGCGGCGCGCTCGTGCGGGCGCTCGCGGAGATGGAGCACGTCCACCCCGACGGCCGGCGCGTCCGGGTCGGCCGCTCGACCCTCGACCGCTGGATCCGCACCTGGCGTGACGGCGGCTTCGAGGCGCTCGTGCCGAAGCCCCGGCGGGTCGAGCCCCGCACGGAAAAGGCGGTGCTCGATCTCGCAGCATCACTCAAGCGCGAGGTGCCGAGGCGCACCGCCGCCCAGGTCCTCCGGGTGATGGCCGAGGCGGGCACCACACCGTGTCCCTCCGAGCGCACCATCCAGCGCCACTTCGTCCGTCTCGGGCTCAACACCCGCCCCGACGGGGCAGCGCCGAAGGCCTTCGGGCGCTTCGAGGCACAGGCGCGCAACGACCGCTGGCTCGGCGACGCGATGCACGGGCCCCTCGTCGGCGGCCACAAGGCCTACCTGCTCGCGTTCATCGACGACCACTCGAGGCTCTTGCCCGGCTATCGGTGGTGCTCTTCGGAGGACACCATCCGCATGGAGGCGGCGCTCCGAGCAGGCGTGGCGGCGCGCGGCGTGCCGAAGGTGCTCCTCGTCGACAACGGCCCTGCCTACCGCGACGCCCAGCTGCACCGGGCCTGCGCGGTCTTGGGCACCCGCCTCGTGCACGCCCGGCCCTACTCGCCGACCACCAAGGGCAAGATCGAACGGCTGTTCGAGACGGTGAGGAGCGGGTTCGTCGTCGAGGTCGAGGCCCGCGGTGTCGCCGATCTTTCCGAGCTCAACCGCCTCTTCAGCGCCTGGGTGGAGACCGTCTACCACCGTCGTCGGCACACCGAGACAGGGGCCACGCCCCTCGAGCGCTTCATGGCCCCGGGCCCGCCCGAGCTGCCCTCGCCGACCCTGCTCCACGAGGCGTTCTTGTGGTCCGAGGTCCGCATGGTCACCAAGACCGCGACGGTCAGCCTGCACGCGAACTCCTTCGAGGTCGACGCGGCGCTGGTCGCAAAGCGTGTGGAGCTCGTCTTCGATCCCTACGACATGACCGCGATCGAGGTGCGCTTCGAGGGACGGCCGATGGGCCTGGCGGTCCCGGTGCGCATCGGAAGCCACACCCACCCGAAGGCACGCGCTGAGGCGCTGCCTGGCCCACGGCCGACGGGGATCGCGTACCTCGACCTCGTCGCCAAGCGCAGGGAGGCCGAGCTTCTCGGCCGGGGAATCGA
>DAHWQF010000778.1 GCA_027334785.1 Acidimicrobiaceae bacterium | reverse complement strand
GCGCTATGAGGACATCGACAACGGCGGCGGCGTCAAAGAGGCGGAGTACGACCTCGTGGTGCTGGCTGTCGGCGTGCAGGCCAACGCCGACGTGGCCAACTTGTTCGGCCCCGGGGAACTGGCCCTCGACGCCTTCGGCTACGTGGAGGAGCTAGACGAAGACAAAGAGCCAGCCGCTACGAGCATCCCGGGGGTGTTCGTCGCCGGCAGCACATCTGGTCCGAGGGACATACCCGAGTCGATCCTCCACGCCGGTGCGGCAGCCGTGCAGGCAGCCGCGTACCTCGAAGCCAAGCTACGGCCCGAGGCAGGGGTGGGGGCCCCGCCCCAAGGAGGAGCCCGGGGTTCCGGCCCGGGGCGGGCAGCGAGCGAGGTGGTGGCATGAGCGACCAGGTGACACCCTCGCCAGGCAAGCGCCGCATTGGCGTCTATGTCTGCCACTGCGGCGGGAACATCTCAGACTACGTGACGTGGACCGGGTCATCGACGCCGTGAAGGACGAAGCCGGCGTGGTCGTCACCCGCGACGCCATGTTCACCTGCTCCGACGTCACCCAGGAGGAGATCGCCAAGGACATCCGTGAGCAGGGCCTCGACGGCCTAGTCGTCGCCTCGTGCTCCCCGAAGCTGCACACGACCACCTTCCGGGGAGTGGCCCGCCGAGGTGGGCTCAACCCCTACCAGTACACCCAAGCCAATATCCGCGAGCAGTGCTCGTGGGCGCACACCGACGACCGCGAAGGGGCCACCGGTAAGGCCATCAGCCTCGTGCGGGCGGCCATAGCGAGGACCCGTCTCTCCGAGGCCCTGGAGCCGCTGGTGGTCGAGACCACCAGGCGAGCCCTCGTAGTAGGCGGAGGCGTGGCCGGCATGCGCGCGGCGATAGGGCTCGCGGACATGGGCCTCGGCGTCTTCCTGGTCGAGCGCGAGGCCGAGCTTGGAGGCTGGGTGGGAGGCCTCCCCAAGATGTTCCCCAACGGGACCGACGGCCACGAGCTCGCCCGCCGGCTCCAAGACGAGATCCGCCGGCGACCAGCGATAAATGTCTTCACCCGCGCCGAAGTGCTCGAAAAGACGGGCACCTATGGCAACTACCAGGTGACGGTGCGCGCCGGAGGCGAGCAGATCAGGCTCGACGTCGGCCAAGTCATCGTGGCCACCGGCTTCGCGTCCTACGAACCTGAACCTGGAGAGCTCGGCTACGGGGCACCTGGGGTCATTACATTGGCGGACTTCACCCGCATGTTCGACCGAGCCGGCGGCCCGCTCCTCTACCACGGCCGGCCCGTAAAGACCATCGCCTACATCTACTGCGTCGGTAGCCGCAACGAAAAACACCCTTACTGCT
>DAHWQF010000777.1 GCA_027334785.1 Acidimicrobiaceae bacterium | reverse complement strand
CGGAGGTCCCCAAGGAGCAATTGATCTGGCAGGACCCGGTCCCCGTGGTGGACCACCCGCTCGTCGACGAGCGCGACATCGCCGCCTTGAAGAGCAAGGTCATGGCGTCGGGACTGTCAATTTCTGAGCTGGTGAGGACTGCTTGGGCGTCGGCGTCGACGTTCCGGGACAGCGACAAGCGCGGTGGGGCCAACGGCGCCCGCATCCGACTCGCCCCGCAGAAGGACTGGGAGGCCAACGACCCGCTCGAACTGGCCAAGGTGCTCGAAGCCCTGGAGGGCGTCCAGGCGGATTTCAACCGCGCCCAGGCCAACGGGCAAAAGATCTCCCTCGCAGACCTGATCGTCCTCGCCGGGTGCGCCGCAGTCGAGCAGGCCGCCAAAAACGCGGGGCACGACGTCCAGGTCCCGTTCTCGCCCGGCCGCACCGACGCAGCGCAGGACCAGACGGACGCCGCGACCTTCGCCGTGCTCGAGCCGACCGCTGACGGGTTCCGCAACTACTTCAGGCCCGGGGACAAGCGCCGGCCGGAGGAACTGCTGGTCGACAAGGCGAGCCTGCTGGGCTTGACCGCCCCGGAGATGACGGTGCTCGTGGGGGGGCTGCGCGTCTTGGGCGCGAACGCCGGGCATTCGTCCTACGGTGTCTTCACGGAGCGTCCCGGGGTACTGAGCAACGACTTCTTTGTAAACCTGCGCGACATGGGCACCGAATGGCGGATGTCTGCCACCGAGCACGTCTACGAGGGCCGGGACAGGCAAACCGGCGCGGTCAAGTGGAGGGCGACGGCCGTCGACCTCACCTTCGGCTCGAACTCCCAGCTCCGGGCCATCGCTGAGGTCTACGCCTGCGAGGACGCACAACACAAGTTCGTGCAGGATTTCGTGGCGGCATGGGTAAAGGTGATGGACCTCGACCGCTTCGACCTGCGCCGGCACTGACGACCCCTGCTGTCGGGGCGGTGGCCGGCGGGCCACCGCCCAGGCGGCTAGCCTTCACACAGTCTTTACCCCATCGCCACTGCGCTTCCATACGGTCGTCCCTATCCTGGCCCGAAGGTACAGGTGCGATGAAAGCGGGGACCGGGTATGGGCCGCTCATTTTTCGCCCCGTGAGCCCGTGGCCCGGAAAACGTGGCGGCCGTGGTCCTTGAGCCCATCCAAGGTGAAGGCGGGGTCATCATCCCGCCGGACGGTTACCTGAGGGCAGTCGGAGAGCTATGCCGTGGCCTGGCCTTGGCCAGCCACCGGCAGGGCCTCGCGCTACCGAGCCCTTGATGACCCCGGTCCACAGGAGGTGGCCGGCGGTTCACCGCACTGAAGACAGCGTGGTCAGCGGGAGCGTCGTCGAC
>DAHWQF010000776.1 GCA_027334785.1 Acidimicrobiaceae bacterium | reverse complement strand
GGGGCAAAGTAGCGAGAGGCTTTCTCACACGGGGAACCGTTTGATGGCCTCGTCGTACGTTCCTTGGGCGTCAGCCAGGGATAGGCGGCTGTAGATTTCGAGGGACTTGCGACTGGCATGGCCTGAGTAGGGCTGGATGAGGGCGTCGTCGATCCCCTGAGTCTTCAACCAAGTGAAGAGGAAGTGGCGAAGCCGGTGCGGAGGCATGTTGTGCTCGAGCCCAGCCTGGTGGGCGTAGCGAGCGAGCAGGGCTCGCACCCCCCTTGTGGAATAGGGCTTCTTCCAGCTCGACTCGAAGAGAAAGGCTGCCCCTTTGGCCCGCTGGGAGCCTATGTGCAGGGCGAGGGTTTCCCTGAAAGTGGGCGGGAACGGCACCACGCGGTCCTTCGACCCTTTGCCGAGGTTGATGCGGATGCGGCAGGCGTCGAGGTCGACGTCGGCCAAGCGCATGGCCACCAGCTCCGACACCCGGGCGCCTGTGTAGAGCAGGGTCTTGATCATCACGATGTCGTTGCTGCGCCGCGCCTTCCACACGACCTCGTAGTAACGGCGTACCTCCTCGTCGGTGGGCACGTACGGGAGCCGCTTAGGCTCGCGCTGGACGTCGATACCGAGCTCTTCCCGCAAGTGACGGAACACCTCTTTTAAGTAGATGTAGTCAGGCCTTTCAGCTCTGAGGTACTTGGCGAGCTGAGTGGCCTTTTTTCGCGCCGGTGTCCGTTTGGCTGGGCCGGTAGCAGCAGTCATGCTGCCGGGGCTAGGTCGATGTGGTTCTCCAGGTCCAGCTCGAAGCGCCCGTAGGGGTTGCAGTTGGACCAGAAAAGTGGCGTGATGCCGCGCCGGTCGGCTTCGCCCAGCTCTTCTGTCCAGTGGTTGTCGGTTAGGGCCCGCTGCAGTAGGAGGGTGTTGATGTGAACCACGACCGACTGCAGCAAGTGCAGGGCCAGCATCGAGACTTCCTGGCTCTCGCGGTCGGCGCCGGCCAGTTCGGAGTCTTTGCCGTAGTAGATGTAGCCGTTCCCCGAGTTCCATTGCTCGACGACCTGGAGGCCCTCCTGGCGCAGTGCCGGGTCGCGCAGGTAGTCGGCCAGGAATATGGTCCGGCAGGCTCGGCCGAGCTCCACCAGGGCGGCGTAGACAGGGTGCTGTGGGCCGGGCCTAGTGAAACGCCGGAGTACTTGTTCGGCCTCGGCGGTCTGCAGGCGGAGGGCGGTGGCGTACTTGACCATCTGGTCGTAATTGGCCGCGATCAGGTCCCAACGGACCGGGCGGGTGAGCACCGGGGCGAGGCTCCCCCAGCAGGCAGGGCTGGCCTCGTCGGGGCGGTAGAGACGCTGCGAGCCGATGTTCTTGAGCCTGGGCAGGAG
>DAHWQF010000775.1 GCA_027334785.1 Acidimicrobiaceae bacterium | reverse complement strand
CCTTGGTCGGCAGGCACGCCTTGGGCGCCGCCATTGTGATGGGCGGGGCAGGTTTGGCGACCCTGGTCCTCGCGGCCAGCTCGCCGCTTCTGTAGCCGCATCCGCCGTCGTCACCTGCGGGTGCAGGATGAGGTCGCGCCCACGGTCCCGAAGCAACTCGCCAACGAGGACGCTGGCGTCTGCGACGATGATCATTCAGGCATGGGCCGTCGCAGGTCGAACACCCGTGCCAGCTCCTCTTCGGTCATGCCCGTCTCTTCCAGGACCTGGCCGACAGCAGCGCCGAGTTGGGCGACAGCACGCCGGACCTCGTCCTCGTCCCGTTCGAGCGGGATGTAAAACCCGATCACCTTGCCGTGCCGGTTGACAGCGATCGTCTCCGAGCCGGAGAGGTACGTGCTGGCGTTGTTGCGGAACTCACGGACGCCGATGCTCTTCATCTTGGCCATTGTGTCTCCTTTGTGTACACAGTGTAGCGCCCTATCGCGACAACGGTCAACGCCTGTGGTGCGAGGTTCGTCGGCCTCCATGGCTCCCACCCGGACCCATGCAGCTCATTAGCGTGGGCCAGTCCGCACCAAGACCATCTCGTGCCGCGGACGACGATCTGAGCAAGCGGCTTCAGCTACAACGCCAGCACGGCCAAGCCAAAGTCCGGTGCAACCTTGTCCTGCGGGGACGGAGCCTGTCGACAAGGTGAAGAGCTCGGCGGTGCTCGGGGTGGCGGGCACGGCAAACCTGCGTCCCAAGGACGCCGGATCGTGGCGAGCCGTGTAATAGTCCCGATTTTTCCTCGGAGATGGCCACTGCCTTGGAAGGGGCGGCAGTTAGGAGCCGCGCAGGGCAAACGGGCAAATAGCCGTCGGACCGCCGGCCAAGCCCTATACGCGCAGCATAGGCTGGCCCGTGGCTTCGCCGGTTCAACGCTCAGGCGCCGGGCAGGTCCTCGAGGACCTCCCTGAGCTCGTCCACAACACCCGGGGCCACCGCGACGAGCAGGTCCCTTTGCAGGGCGCCGGCGCCGAGGACGGGGTGGACGCTCGGGCCTCCGAGGACAAGGGCACCACCCTCACGCGCTATAAGCACCCCCGCAGCCACGTCGATGGGGTTCCAGCCAGGGAGCACGACCGCCGAACCACGGCCCGCACCAACGCTCGCAAGTGACAGCGCCGACGAGCCCATGACCCGGGACACGCACTTTTTGGCACTGAGCGCGCTCAGCATGTCTGAGAACCCGGGCCAGCAACTGACCCCCGCCAGTTCGGCGAGGACCGCACCGCCGGCGAGCTCAGCCGACGCCTGGCAATGCGCCGCCCCACCGTTGACAAACGCCCCACCTCCGCGCCTTGCACTGAACACCTCCCCGCGATGGGGGTCGGCGACGAC
>DAHWQF010000774.1 GCA_027334785.1 Acidimicrobiaceae bacterium | reverse complement strand
TCCTCCTCCCGGCCCTGAAGGGCCAGGATTCCGTCGCTCTCGTTAGTGGTTGAACCCGGCCAGGACCCGTTTCCCAGCGCAGACGGGGCAACCTCGGCCTTGGCACGTGCGCTTGTCGACCGCCACCTCCCACTCATGGCCCTTGGGGCAGAGCCACCACACCTTCCGGCCCGACCCGGCCGCCACCTGTGAGGGGAGGAGGCCGTTGTTCTTGGCCGGGTGCCACTCGGCTGCGACCTTGGGGTACTTGGTGGCGAGGTTGTTGGCCCCGACCAGGACGCGCCTAGGCACAGGGCCCTTGCCGCCGAACTCGCGCCTGCCGTCTCCCATGGCCCGTATGTGGGGCCGGCAACCCGACCTTGCTGGTCCTTGCGCCCGATGAGGCACCGTGTTGAGCCCCGGCTGGCTCGGTGCTCACTATCGGGCCGGTGCGATCCGCTTCTTCCCCGCCGGCCTGCCGGCCTTGGCCGCAGGGCGCCCCGCGCGCCGGCGCGCCCTGGCCAGCTGCCAAAGCAACGCGGTCGCCGTGCGCTATCCGCGCACGGCACGCCCGGCGCTGGCCCGTCCGCAACGACACAGCAGCGTGGCAGGGGAGAGCCGCTTCGGCCTCTTTATCGCGCCGGCAGCCGCCGCGGCTTGGTCGAGGAGGCGTGCGGCGTTCCTGGCCACGACAAAGCGCAGGCGCGCCGAGGTCACCTTGGCCACCCAATAGTCGACCTGGCCTGAGTTGAAACCACCAGGGAGCTCGACCTCGAGAAGCGCCACAGACTTGCCGTGGACCACAGAGAGCAGGTAGACGGTGTCGAAACACGCCTTCTCCGGTACCGCCACACCCGACTGGGTGCCGGTGGCGCCCTCCCCGGCCTCGAACAGGTCCGGGTGCAGGTGATGAACGTAGAAAATGCCCACAGTCGTCGTGACGACTTTTGTTCCACGATGTTGCACCACGCCCGACAGGCGGACGACGCATGGCAGGCAGTGAGCACAGTGGGCGAGCGATGGCATGGACCGGCTGGTGGCGGGTAGCGTCGCGCCGGTTGCGACCTGCGCGCTCGCGCCCACCCCACCTACAGACCATGCCGACAACCGAAGATCCTGGAGCGGCGCAACAGCGAGCGACAAACGACCCCCGTGAGCACCTTGGCGAGCCGGACAACAAGGAAGTGGAACAGCAGCGTCATGTTATTGTCGGGGCCGCCAAGCGCGGTGAGCACATCCAGCGCGCGGACCTAGAGGCAGTCGCGGGGGTGTGTGGGGAACCGACCGCTTGGTTCATAGTAGCGGAGCTGTTTTCGGAACTGCCCGAGCTCGTGCCCCCTGAGGTTGCAACCGAAGTGCTCGCAGCCATAGACATGTCCCGCGAAGGTCCTCCGTGCCCCCAATTCACGTGCTATCTCTTCAGACCTCTGATCCAGAAGTTGCG
>DAHWQF010000773.1 GCA_027334785.1 Acidimicrobiaceae bacterium | reverse complement strand
TGGCGCCCGTGCCCGTCATCTTGGCCAGCAGGTCCCGGAGCTGGCGCTGCTCCTCCGCGGTCAAGGCCCTGAACGCCGCCGGTGGCTCCCAGAGCAGGTCCTCGGCGCGCTTGGCCACCGCCAGTCCCTCGGAGGTAGGGACGACAACCTTGACCCGACGGTCCCTCGGGTGAGCCTGGCGCTCGACCAAGCCGTGCTGCTCGAGGCTGTCCACGACGCTCGTCACGTAGGAGGCCTCGCAGCCCATGGAGAGGGCCAGGTCGTTCATGGTGGCACCCTCGTGGCCGGTGGCTCGGAAGAGCGCCTTCACGTGCCCGAACGGCATGCCGAGCTCGCCCGTCAGCTCGCGCTTTCGCTGCTCGTTGTCGTGTACGACCAGCGCGTGCATGGCCCTCCACGCCTGGCGGGCCGCCGGCTCCTTTTCCTTCACCGAAGTTACCGGCTCCTTTTCCTTCACCAAAGTTAATGGTACAGCTGGCGCGCGCCGAGAGGAGCACGTGGGCACTCGAGCGTGGCTCCGGAATTATCGCTACCACCCAGCCGGAGCAGGACGGCCCGCCCGAGCACTTCGGCCAACAGCGGGGGCACGGCGTTGCCCACCTGGCGGTAGCGGCTTGAGCGCCGCCCGGCGAAGCACATCCAGCGAGGGAAGCTCTGGAGCAGGGCCGCCTCCTCGGCAGTGACCCGCCTCGCGCCCGGCACGACGCCGGACCGAGGCTTGCCGCCTGCCAGCAGGTGTGCGTGGTAGGCAGGCACGACGCCTTGCGTGTCGAGCCATGGTGTTTTGTTGCCCCCCATGGACGCGAGCAAAGTGGGCGCAGGAGCGCTGAGGTCGATAGGGCGCCCCCCGCCATTGAAAACATGCCCGGCATAAGCGCCCTTGCGCAGATCCGGCCGGGCGGCGTAGGTGACCGGGGAGGTGTTGGGCTCGCCCAAAGGCTCGGCCTTCACCACGCTCCCCGCTCGTTTCCACGGTTTTTTCCGTCCCGGGCCGTGAGTGGGCACCGGGAACGAGTACGGCTCCCCGTCGCGCACTCCCACCACGATGCAGCGGCGGCGCTTTTGCGGCAGGCCGTAATCGGCGGCGTTGACCACCTTCGCGCTCAGCACGTAGCCGAGCCCGGCCAGTTCATGTAGCAGTTCACCCCAGCGCGACCGCATGACCCCTTCGGTGAGTCCAGCGACATTTTCGGCCAAAAAGGCGCGGGGCCGTAAACAGGCGAGCGCCGAGACGAAGGCAGGCCACCCGTCGCGCTCGTCGCTCTGGCCGCGGCGCAGCCCACCGGTGCTCCAGGGCTGGCAGGGTGGGCCGCCGACGACCAGGTCGACGCGTTCACGCGGCTGCCCTACCAGCGCCAGCGGGCGCTCGTGGAACGCTTCGCCAACGGAGAGGAGATGGCGCCGTGATGTGCGAGGACAGCAGCGCCGAG
>DAHWQF010000772.1 GCA_027334785.1 Acidimicrobiaceae bacterium | reverse complement strand
ACGCCCGTCGTCGTCACTCCGCCAGCGGGCATAGGAGCTGTAGCGGCGCCGGGCCGTCGCCGTCGTGGTATTGAGCCGGGAGGCGACCTGGCCCCAGCTGTAGCCGTGGTCGACGGCATCGGCGACAGCGTCGTAGAGAAGGCCGTCGGCCTCGAGGGCCAGGACCGCGAGCACCGAGAGCTTGGGGCCGGGGTCATCGCCGGGCCAGGCCGGGGCACGCAGGCCGACCAGGGCAGCGACGGCCTGGTCGACCAGCCTCTTGGTCTCGGGGTCGGTGTAGGGGAACGCCGGGAAGCGGGGGGAGCGCTTCGGGCGCTCGTGGTCGGGCAAGGTGGCCATGAACCTGAAGTATGTGACTTCCGGCTACCCGAGTGGTGGACCCTCCGACGCGATAGCAACGGTCACTATGCCCAACCAGCAAGAACGACGTCACCAACGCCAGGTCGTGGCAGAGATCGCCAAGCTCGGCTTCTGCCTCCCCGGGAGCCTCGTGGCCCGCAGTTCCCGTTGCGGCAACCCGAACTGCCACTGCCACACCGACCCAGGGCACCTCCACGGCCCTTACCTTTCGTGGACCCGCAAGGTGAACGGCAAGACGGTCACCCGCAACCTCACCGCCGCCCAAGCCGAGCGCTACCGGCCTTGGTTCGACAACGCGAAACGGCTCCGCCAGTTGGTCGACGAACTAGAGGCCTTCTCGGCCGGCATTGCTGCCAAGGCCGAAGGGTGGGACCTATAGGGGCAACGGCGGTACGTGTACAACGTGTGCAACATGGACCACACCCCTGGAGATGCCGTCCCCACGGGCCCGATGGGGTCGTAAATGCAACGACGCGCCACACCCCCTCGACCCCTGGAGAAGGCATGAGGATAGGCCAAGCTTTGGGCCTCCGCCACAGCGACGTGGTCTCCCGGGAGCGCACGGTGCACATCGTCCCCCGGGACGACAACGCCAACGGGGCGCGTGCCAAGTGCCGCGACCGAGCCTCGGTCCCGGTCTCGGCTCCCCTCGTGCGCCTCTACAGCGAGTACCTCTTCGAGGAGTACGGCGAGGTCGGCTCGGACTACGTGTTCGTAAACCTTTTTGCCGAGCCGCTCGGCCGCCCGCTGTCCTACTCGGCGGTGGCCGGGTTGGTCGAAAGGCTGAAAGGGCGCACGGGCATCGGTTTCAACCTCCATATGCTCCGCCACTCCGCCGCGAGCGAGTGGATAAGGGCCGGGGTGCCGGTCGAGGTCGTCTCCAAGCTCCTCACCCACGCCAGCGTCTCTACGACGAGCCAGACCTATGTCCACCTGAGCGTAGAGGACCTGCGCGCCGAGCTCGTCAAGGCTGGTGTCAGGTGAGCGCGCTCGCTCCCGTCCCAGCACCCGATGAAGTCACCGCACGCCTGGCGGCGCTCCTGCGGCCCGAGTTCGACGTCGCCGTGATCCGGCCGAGCGCAGA
>DAHWQF010000771.1 GCA_027334785.1 Acidimicrobiaceae bacterium | reverse complement strand
GGAGGCCGAGGCGCGAGAGGACCGTCAGGATCGCCAGGTCGCGCTTCCCCGTCCTGGTGGAGGTGTCGCAGCTGGCGAGCAGCGCCTCGACCACCTTGTCGGCCAAGCCCCGGGGCAAGAAGCCCTTGGGGACCGAAACGGCAGGTACGGCGTCGCCGAGCCTTCGGTCGATGTAGCCTTCCAAGAACAAGAACCGCAGCAATGAGCGCAGCGCCGTCACCGACACCTGTGCCGAGGCGGTGCTGCGCCGGTGGCGCTCCGCGACGACGAAGGCGGTCACGGCTTCGGCGCTCACCTGCGAGAGGTCGAGGGCGCTGTCAGGTCCTTCCCAGCGTGACAGGAACAGCCTGGCCATGTCCGAGTAGCCACGAACGGTCCCGGCGGCCAAGCCTCGCTCGTCAAACAGGTGCCGGCGGAAGTGCCCGATGACCACTTCCAGCGGCGTGGGCGGTGCCGGCACTGCCGGCGCCACTTCCAGGCCGGGGACGAGGCCGAGCAACTTGAGCGTCCAGCGCAGCAAAGGCGTCTCGGCGTAACCCTTGGATCGTCTCGCTTCTAGGAACTGCGCCACCCGCTCTTCGCTCAGGTCGCACTCGCCGAAGCCCTGGCCCTCCAGCCACCGGCTCAACTGAGCCAGGAACTGCACATGGTGGCTAGCCCGTTCAGGCGGGTAACCCTGCCTCGACAGTTCTTCGATGAAACCAGCGGTGTGCTGCGCCAGCGGCCCACTGACGCGCACCCGCTTCGGGTCGAATGTCATGGTCTGCCTCCTTCTCCGGGACCGTCCCGGTGGGGCAAGTCTCCCTCAAGACCGGCGAATTATGTAGACGTCGAGCAACCCGACACCCCACGTGACCAGCCCAGACGCCTCGCTCGTGCCGTCCAGCGCCCATAACCCGCCCTCGTACATAGGACCCATTACGCGGACCTCCGCGTAATGGGTCGAAAATCAGCTCGACCTTCCGGCCCACCAATGCGGCGTCCACCTCGTAAGAATTACCATGCAAACTGATCGTGCATGTCTTCGTGACGGTGCGGGCCTCGGAGAAAAGGAAGGCTTCACGGAGCTGTGCTTGGCCCGGGAAGACCGGCTTGGCGAGGCGGGAGAACCGCTCTATGGGCGCTTCTTTGGTCTCCGAGTGCTCCCGGCGGTGGTAACTTGTCTCCAGCCATGCGACGAAACGGTCCTCCAGGGAAGCCAGGCCCGGGACCTCCGAGTGGGCGACCTCTACTAAAAATTGTTCCCTGACGGTGCGGAAAAATCTTTCGATCTTGCCACGGCCTTCAGGGCGCCCCGGGCGGCTGTGGACCAAGCGCACACCCAAGACGGCAAGGGCACGGAGCAATTGCCGGCAGATAAATGGGCTGCCGTTGTCCAAATTGTGCCGACGTCGGCACAATTTGGATCATGCCGACACTTATTTTATGCCGACATCTTCCGAGAAGCC
>DAHWQF010000770.1 GCA_027334785.1 Acidimicrobiaceae bacterium | reverse complement strand
GCGACGCGGTCTCGGCTTCATACCGCTCGAGGACGCCAGCCAGCCACGCCAGGTCCTGGTCCCCGAGGGGAGAGAGCTCGACCATCTCGGGGTTGACCCGGGAGGCGAAGAGGCCGTGGCGGTCGTAGACGTAGGCAAAGCCGCCCGACATGCCGGCGGCGAAGTTGCGCCCCGTCGGGCCAAGGACGACAGCGCGGCCCCCGGTCATGTACTCACAGCCGTGGTCGCCAACGCCCTCGACGACGGCGAGCGCACCTGAGTTGCGGACGCAGAAGCGCTCGCCGACCACGCCCCGTATGAAGATCTCGCCCGCGGTAGCTCCATAGCCGATCACGTTGCCCGCGATTATGTTGGCCTCGGCGGCAAAACCCCGAGGGACGTCGCGGGGCGGGCGTACGACCACCCGGCCGCCCGAGAGGCCCTTCGCTACGTAGTCGTTGGCGTCACCGAAGAGGCGGAGGGTCACGCCCCGGGGTAGGAAAGCCCCGAAGCTCTGGCCGGCAGAGCCGTCGAAGTCGAGCTCGATCGTGTCGGCGGGCAAGCCGGCGCCCCCGTAGCGGCGGGTGACCTCCGAACCGAGCATCGTTCCCACGGTCCTGTTGGAGTTTCGAACAGAAAAGCTCGCCCGTACGGGACGAGCATCCTCCAGCGCCGGCCGGCACACCTCGATGAGCGCCGCGTCGAGCGCCCGGTCGAGTTCGTGGTCCTGCTTGCGGGTACAGGTCAGCGTGGCACCCTCGGGCGGTGTCGCCAGGATGCGGGAAAGGTCGAGCGAGGCGGCCTTCCAATGGCTTCGGTGACTGGACTGGTCGCCGGGCTGGGCCGAGCTGGGGTCGCCTAACTCGTCGGGCCGGGAAAGGCCGGCCCTTGATACGCCGGCCCTTGACAGCCCGGCCCTTGACAGCCCGGCCCTTGACAGCCCGGCCCTTGACAGCCCGGCCCTTGATACGCCGGCCTCCGGCACCACCGCCTCGAGCACGTCGGCATGGCCGATCGCCTCCTCCAGGGTCCTGAAACCGAGTTCGGAGAGCAGCTCGCGCACCTCTTCTGCCACGAACTCAAAGAACGAGACCACGAGGTCTGGCGTCCCCCGGAAAAGTTTTCGCAGCTTTGGGTCCTGCGTGGCCACGCCGACGGGACAGGTGTCGAGGTGGCAAACGCGCATCATTATGCACCCCTCGACCACGAGCGGTGCGGTGGAAAAGCCGTACTCTTCGGCGCCGAGCAAGGCGGCAATGACAACGTCCCGGCCGGTTTTCATCGAGCCGTCCACCTGCAACACAACCCTGTCGCGAAGGCCGTTCGCGATCAGGGTCTGCTGGGTCTCGTCCGTGCTGGCGTCGTCGAGGACCAGGAACTTCATCCGAGAATTCCGGGGGCGCATCGCCCAGGCGTCCTGGACCACGGCCGAGATGAACCTCCCCTCGTTCTTTGCGGGGATGACGATCGTAGT
>DAHWQF010000076.1 GCA_027334785.1 Acidimicrobiaceae bacterium | reverse complement strand
GTTGGTGACCACCCGCTCGGGGAGGGCGCTGGCCCAGCTGGTGATGGCACATCCGGCGGCGCCATTGGCTGCCGGCGAGGGACCGCTGCGGGGCGCCATCGGCTCAGCGGGACCTGAGCCAGGCGAGAGGCTGGCCGGGCTGGACCCGTTCGCCCGGGTGGGCGAGCACCCCCATCAGTTCGCCGGCAAAGGGGCTCCGCACCTCAGTCCCGGACACCAAACCGACGATGTCGCCGATGGCGATGGGCCTGGGCAGGATCTCCGCGGCCGTTCCGGTGCCTGCAGCCTGGTTGGCCGTGGTTGGGTTGACGCCGGCGGCACCCTGGCCGGGGCGCCCTCCGGCGCCCGTGGCGTGGGTGCCCTCGCCGGCGCCGGTCGCATAGCCGGCCCCGCCGGCGCCGGTCGCATAGCCGGCGCCCCCTTCGCCACTCTCCGCCGCTACGGCAGGGGGCGGGAGCTCGAAGAGCCCGGCACAGGGGCTTACGACCAGGCGTTCGAAGAGGTAGAGCCGCTCGCCCTCGTGGCCAGCGTGGGCCGCCGGGGCAACGGCAGCTTCGCCGGCGAGCGTCGCCACGAGCGTGTCGAGGTCGTCGGGCGCGGCAATGGCCAGCGTCCGGGCCGAGGGGGCAGTTGCCCGTACCAGCGCAGAGAGGGGTCCACCCGGAGCGAGCTCACAGAAAAGCTGGTCACCCGCCCGGCCGTCAGCACCCAAAAGCCCGGCGAGGGCCAGGACGCTCTGGCGCCAGCGGACCGGGCTACGTAGCTGGGCGGACAGCAGCGAGGGCCACTCCTCGGTCTTGGCGTGAGGGAGGGCGTCCACATTGGCCACCACCGGCACGTCCAGCGCATAGAAGGTCGCCTCGTCCAGCGCTTTGCGTAGCCGAGGCTGGGCCGGGGTCATCAGGGCGGTGTGGAACGCCCCGCTCACGGCCAGCTGCTTCACGGCGGTGGCGCCCAGTTCTCGTGCCACTCGCGCGGCACGGTGAGCGGCGTCGGGCCGGCCGGCGATCACGCATTCGCCGGGGGCGTTGGAGTTAGCCAGCCAAACATCGCCGTCCGCCCTCCGGCAGGCGATGCGGGCGGTCTCGTCGTCCACGCCTGAGAGTGCGAGCATTATCCCCGGGTGCTCCTCGGCCGCCTCCTGCATGGCCTCGCCCCGCTCGCTCACCAAGCGCACGGCGTCGTCGAAGCCGAGGCCGCCGGCGGCTACCAGGGCCGTGTACTCGCCCAGGCTGTGCCCGGCGCAGGCGGTCGGCTCGATGCCCAAACGTTCGACGGCGTCTAGCACGACGAGGCCCATCACGAAGGTGGCAAGCTGGGCGTTGCGCGTCTCGGCCAGCTCGCCGGCGCCGGCCTCGAGGAGCAGGTAGGCGATGTCCCGGCCGGCGAGGCGGGAGGCGTCCTGGACCACCTCCCAGCTCGGGTGGTCGCGCCAAGCGCGTCCCATCCCTGGCCTCTGGGACCCCTGCCCTGGGAATACGAACGCCGGCACCTGCAGCCTCCTTAGGTCTTGCAACATTCTGACCTACTGGCTCCCGGGATGGTAACAATCGAGGTCAGGGGCATGAGCCTGGCTGCCGGCGTGGCTTGTGGCGACGTGCAGGTACCTGGTGGGCCGGCGGGCGGGCAGGGCGCGGCGGGGGGGCCGCCGTGGCCGCCGGTGCCGATGGGACGGGCGCCCCTCAGTCCCTGCTCCTTGCTCGCAGGAGCGGGTGGCAGCCCGCAGGCGCTCGGCCGGGGCGCAACGTCCCTGCCCAACGCTCTGAGTGGTTGCCGATGTGGCGCCGGCGGGCGAGGCTCCGGCGCATCGGCCCGGGATGGCGCGAAAACCTACAAATGTGGTTCGGTACCACCCACATCAGTTAGTTTTTGGCCCAGAAACGCGCGGGTTTTCTGGTAGATGCGGCTCGAGCGAGAACACATCGGTCAGTTTTTGGGCCGGGACGGGCGGAGCCGCCCGATGTTTGGATCACCTGTCAGTCGTGGAGTCCCCTGCCGAGAGCGACGAAAAAGTGGAGGACAATGGCGCCCAAGTGTTCCTGCAGGACCAGGTTGCCCCCTTGCTCGCAGACAAGACTCTGGATGTAAGCAACTCGGGAGACAGCGCGAAGGTATTGTTCCAGCTCGTCTCGTGACCCGTGCGGCTCCGCCGTGTGTCACCCGCCATCGAACACCCATTGCCCAGATGCCGCCCCTCGGAATGAGGACTGGGGGCCAGGCCTCTCATCGCCGTCCCTTCTCAGATCTGCCCTGGTGGTGTTTCGGAAGGGCATAAGGGGAATGTAGAAAGGTGCTCACACCATAGCGGAGCGGTGGAGACGGCCCTTGGCGACTTGTCTTACCTGGTGGCGGGGACCGTTTCCAACGCGAAGGGAGGCATTTTCCAATGACCGTGACCCAGTTCGGACCTCGCCACCGGTGGCGCCAGCTCGAGGTCGCTCTGCCCCTGGCCTGGTCCTACCGGCCGCTCGTAGCCGCGGGGACGGGCCTGCTCATAACGGTTCTGGCGGCCTGGGGTGGGATAGTGGCGTTCGTGGGACCTATGTTCGGTTTTCGTGCCACTGCCGGCTCCTCCTGGCAGTGGACGATGAACAACTGGTTGCTGCACCTCGTGCCGGGGGCGGTAGGCGTGCTCGCCGGCATCATGGTCTTGTTGTGGGCGTCGTCAGCAGCGGCCGGCGCGCGTGATGGTCTTCGCTTGGCGGCCCTCATGGCGCTGGCCGCCGGCGCCTGGTTCGTCATAGGGCCGGCCGCCTGGCCCACGTTCGAGCCTTCGTCGGCCTATCACGTGGCTGCCACCAGTACGGGGACCTTCCTCTACCGGCTCGGCGCCAACCTCGGGCCCGGGTTCTTGCTCGGCGCCCTGGGCGGTATGGCGTTGAAG
Source organism: Acidimicrobiaceae bacterium (assembly GCA_027334785.1). Lineage (GTDB taxonomy): Bacteria > Actinomycetota > Acidimicrobiia > Acidimicrobiales > Palsa-688 > JAJZYO01. The sequence goes on along the minus strand of DAHWQF010000076.1, from coordinate 7,753 downwards.
GCGAGCGCTCCGGTGGCGGCGGTGCTGGATGGAGCGGGCGAGCCAGGTAGTACCGCTCCGCCTTCGCCCCAGACTGAGCCAACGGCCAGCCTGGCCTCTCCCCAAACGGAGACTTCTCTCTCTACCCGGGCGGAGCCGTGACCTACGGCTGAATTTTGAGTAGCGCCGGCGGGTTTACAGAGCATCCCGGCGGGCGCCTGTGGCACGGCGTCGTCCTCATGGCACCGCGAACAATTGGAGCAGGTGCTCGAGACGTTGGACGTCATGGCGAGGGCCCTCACCCCGAGCCCGCTGGCAGCGCGTAAGGCGGCCAGGGCGCTCGGCACGAGACCCGTCCACCACCTCCCGGGCTACCGAGGCTCAGGGAGTTCCAACTCGCCCAAGGCGTCGAGCGTGCCAAGTGGCTGGCGCACCTATTGTGAGCGCTCGCCGCCACGATGACCTTGAGCACCCTCGGGCCTGAAATCCGCTTAGGCGCGCAACTTGTGCGACGGCGCCACGGAAATATGGCCGTCTGCCCAGAGGGGCTAACACGATAGGGACTTATTGCCCTAGGGACTTATTGCCTTAGTTCTGGGCAGAAGTACTAGGTAGGGTTAGAAAATGAGCTGTACGACGTCGGGGCCGCGCCTGCCAGGGCGGCGATCAGTGCTCCGTGCCGTTGCCCTGCCCTCCGAGCACGGCGGTTGGGGCCTCACAGCCGAACCCGTGCTTCTCGGCCTCCTGGTCCGCCCCAGCCTCCCGGGTGCCCTCTTGGGTGCCGCTGCCGTGACGGCCTTCCTCGCCCGGGCTCCCCTCAAGCTGGCCTTGGTTGACCACTGGCGCCGCCGCCGGCTGCCTCGCACGGTCGTTGCCGAACGTATCGCGGCCGGCGAGCTCGCGCTCCTCGGAGTGCTGTTGGCCGGCGCCGCGCTCCGCGCTCAGAGCTTTTGGTGGCTCCCCCTCGTTGTGGCCGCACCGCTGGTTGGGGTGGAGATGTGGTTCGACATGCGCAGCCGTAGCCGGCGGCTCACGCCCGAACTGTGCGGGGCCGTCGGGATCGCTTCGGTGGCAGCGGCCATCGCCCGGGCTGGGGGAGCGGGTTGGGCGGTCTCGGCCGGCCTGTGGGTAGTCCTCGCCGCGCGTTCTATCGGCACCGTCCCAGTGGTCCGCGCGCACGTACTGCGGGCGAGGGGCCGCGCCGCCAGGACTGGAAGGCTTTGGGTGCCAGAAGTCCTCGCCGTGATGCTCGGCATGGCGGCCTGGTTGGCCGGTGGCCTGCCGTGGGTGGCCGTGGCTGCTCTGGTGGCCCTGTCGGCGTGGTCGCTCTGGTCGCTTCGTCGCCCGCCCCTCCCGGTCAAGGTCCTCGGCGTCACCCAGATGGCGATCGGCTTTGCTCTGGTGCTGGTTACCGCCGGCGCCATTGGGCTCCGCTGAGCCCGGTCCTGGCCACAGGCTCGTTACCCCACACGACGCGGAACTGCCGGGGTCACCTCTTAGCCATCGCCTCGTTCACCCTGGCGAGCGTGTTTGCCGCGATGGTCGGCGCTGCCATCGGCGGGAACGGCCAGACTGCGCTGACGTTGATCTCGCACAATACGAAGCGGTCTTGTCCCGCTTCGTCCTTCGGCCCATAGAGGAAGTCCGCGTCCCAGAGCACCGGCAACTGGTGGGAACGGAGGTCGAGGAGGCGTGCCATCTCTGGCACCCACTCGCTCTCAGCGCTTCGGCGGAGCGACTGGTAGGCGGCGACGTCGGGGCCTTCTCTAGTGGAAGCCCGGACCTCGCGCGCCGGGATGTTCGAACCGAGTTCCAACAGGCCCTTCGGCCACTGATGAGAGAACCCTACGACCTCGTCGTGAGAGAAATAGCAACGGACCATCCCTTCGGCGAGGCGGCCCTGGTACTCCTGGTCGATGAGGAACCCGGACCAGGCGAAGTACTCCGCGCACCGTTCGACGAAGGTGCCGAGCGTGACGTGCTCGACAGAACCATCGCGGGCGCTGGCGTCTTGGGCCCGCAGCCATGAGCCAGGTGATGCAGAGGGGGCCGGCTCAGCCAGTGCGACACCCCAGACGCCGTTCCCGCCGTTGCCTCGGCCCTGCTTCACGACGAGCCGGCCGCGCTGTGCGAGCCGGGCCGGCAAGCGGGCGGCAAGTTCGTCGATCGAACGATAGATGTCGCAGTCAGAGCCCCAACCGAGGTGGCGGGTGCGGTAGAGGACCTCCTTCGTCCCCATTTTCTTGATCACCTCGGGGTGCGCGGAGACCCAGACGCCCTTCGTCGATGCCTCGTGCAACAGCTCGTCGACGCGGCCGCGCGTGACGCCGTCCTGGACCGGGTTGACCCACACGAGCACGCCGTCGAGGCGCAGCAGCTGCGAGCGGACAGCGCTGGCCCGGTCATCGCCAAAGGGCAGGGGGACAACATCGACCGGTAGCTGCTCAAAGGCGTCGAAGAGCGCGGCAAGGCCGCGGTCCTCTGCCGGCCGAACTGCTCCTGGCTCATCACGCCAAAGGATCCCGATGCTTGCTGGCACGCGTGGATCATATGGCGGAAGGCAACGTGAGGCTGGTACCGGGAGCTCCTACGGGCCAAGCTCAACGTCGGCAACGAGTGCCGCAAGTGACAGCCAGCGCTGGGCGGCCGGCCCGGGTGCCATCGCCACGCTCGGCGCGCGGCGCATGAAGGTCCGTACGGCCGGCGGCTTCGTCGCCTTGTCCTAATATCGGAGCTCGGAATGACCCGCCGAACGTTCCCTGATCGATCCGGTACCCTTCGTCCGGTTGCTGCCCAGCTGCGGCAGGGCTACCCCCTCGCAGCTGCCAGTGCTAGGTTCAGGGTGGAACTAGGGCAAGCGGTGACAATTAGGGCCTTTCCCGGGGTTGCGGGGGCTAAAACTTCAGCTAGGGCGCGTGGTGGAATGGCAGACACGGTGGACTCAAAATCCATTGGCCGCAAGGCCGTGAGGGTTCAAGTCCCTCCGCGCCCACTCGTGAGGTCTGTACGTTTGACCTCCAACCGTCTTTGCATTTGGGTGTGACAACCTGACTCATCTAAATGTGAAGACCTCACTCGTTTTTGTGTGAAGGCGGCCCTGGTCAGGGTTGGTAGGGCGGGACCATCGCACCCCGGCCTTGGCCAAAAGGGTGCGATTCAGCGTTCTGGCGCAGGCGTACGTGAGCGCCTCCCGGGCCGCGAGTGGCGCTCAGCTGGGCAGAGCCCGGCCGGGCTGCTTCGTCCCGCTCGAGTTCTTCTTGGGTCGCCGGAGAGGCTTCGGCCGTCCCCGGCTGGCGTCAACGAGGTCGTCCGGGCCCGCCCTGAGGGCGGCCCATGAAGCGTGAGGTCTCAGTAGCGAGTCTGCCGAGGAGCAAACTTGGATCGGTGGTGGGCCGGCACTGTTTTGCGGTTTTGCCTTCCCGTCTCGGTGGCGCCCTCGACGAAACCAGACGCTCGTTGTCAACGGTAAGGACGGCACGGGGTCAGGCGATCGTCACGATCCCCAGCCTTATGGCAACCGCGACGGCCTGAGTGCGGTTGGCGACGCCGAGCTTGGCATAGATATGAGAGAGGTGGTTCTTCACCGTCTTGGGGCTCACGTAGAGTTGCTGGGCTACCTGCGACGGAAGCGCCCCGTGCGCGAACAGGTGCAGCACTTCCGTCTCTCGGGCGCTCAGTTGCCCGCTGTCCCGGACTGGGGAGACGTGAGCGTCGCCGGCGAGCTTGACCGCTACAGGTGACGAGCCGTTGTCGACCGAGGCCCGAGGGGCGAGGTCTTTGGTGAGCCATGCCTCCTCAGCCGAAGCGTGGCGGCCGAAGGAGGGTGGCTCGAGCTTCGGGAGGGTCCTGAGGCCCGTTCCTAAGATGGCGGTGCGTACCGCTTGGGCGTCGGCTACAGTCGCAACCAGGACGAAGGTCACTCGGTCATGGCTTGAGCGGGGTGGCCTCAAAGGGTCCCTGCGCGCCGAACAAGCATGATGGCCCGAGGGAGCTCCCGTAGTTACCCCTACGACAGACAAGCCGGCTGCCTCGAGACGACAAAGGGCACCTGCGAGCCAGGTGTGTTGCCCCATAGCGGACTTCATCAGTGCCTCCTCGGAAAAGGCCAGGAAGACCCAAATGCGCGTAATGTATATCTCGGTGCTTGCCGGCGGGCGCTGGTGGTGCACGTGAGCGGTAGGTCCTCACTTTCAGCGGCCGTCGCTTTACTACACGCGCAGAGCGGGGTTCGCCGTGCGCTGACAGCGCTGTTGGCAGCCACGTGAAGTGGCCAAAAGTTAGCCGATCTAAGAGTACACCTCTGGGCTAGGCACGCGCCCCTCGCAGGCCGCTGTCCACGTCAGCGGCCCGGGTGCGGGGCAGGACCCGGCCAACAATGGGCCAAAGAGCCTATGGCGCGAAGGGGGGCGGGAAGTTACCTTGTCCGCGCAGAGTTGGAAAACGGTCTCGCTAAGGCTTCAAGGCTCGAAGGTTCCAAAGGATTTTCACCCGGATATTGGGTCATCTCCGGCTGGGCATTTGGAGCGCAGGTTCCGTATACCTCGGTGCCGAGGGCCCGGGAGAAGGTTGCTAACGCGCCCATTGGGCTAAGGAGGTCCGGCCATGGCAAATAGTGACCATGACCAGTTTGAGCGCTTGAGCCGCAGGGAGCGGCAGGTGCTCTCCGCCCTGATGCGCGGGGAGACGGCACGCGACATCTCGCGCCAGTCATTCGTGTCGCTGCCTACCGTACGTAGCCAGATCCGTTCGATCCTCGTCAAGCTGGGCGTGAGCTCGCAGCTGGGGGCGGTTGTCCTCGCGTACCGGAGCGGCTGGAACGGGGAACGAGGAACTGGCTCGCCTGACGAGCCGGACCGGTTGGCTGTCGGCATGTGACGGAGCGACAGTTGACGACCCGGGGGCTTCAGACCGCTAGGCCCGCGGCCGAGGCGGCGGCGCCAACCAGCGCGTTGGGGCCCAGCTCTGGGGCTGAGCTGATGCACCCTCCTGAGGGGCTCGGTGAAGGCGTTCCTGCCCCGAGGGGCGTCGCCGGCCTGCGAGGAGTGGTCGAGCGGCCCCCCGCTTCTTGGGCCAGTCCCCGCACCGTCTTGGGTGGTAACAGCTGGGGCATGAAGGAGCTCGTGGTAGCGCTTCGCTGGGTGGCCATTGCACTTTCCCTGGCCGCCGCTGGGCTCGGGACGCCCGACCGGACAGACGTCGTGGCGGCGGCGGTCCTCGTGGTGCTTGCCATCGCCCGCACCGTGTGGCCTCTCGAGCCCGGTTCGGCCACCCGGGAGGGAAAGTCGCGAGGGGGAGCAAAGCTTGCGAGCGGCTTGGTGGAGCTAGCTGTTTGTGTGGCGGTCGTCGCTGCCACGGGGGGGGTCGGGTCACCGTTCGCGGTCAGCCTGGCGGCGGCGTGCTTTATTTGTGGCCTCGTCGTGCCCGTCGTGGCGGTTGCCTCGGTGGCTGTCGCGGGGATAGCCGCCCTTGGCGCTGCGGGCGAGCAAGGTGCCTTGGCGAGGCCGCTCGCCGCCAGGGACATTGAGGGGCTAGCCCCGTTTTCCGCACCGTAAGGAACCATGCCCCCTCGTCCGCGGGCTTGGATGGTCCGTAACTGCTGGTCATCGAGCTGAAGAGCACGGGGCGCCGGGGCCAGTTGTAGGGCCAACTCTGACCCGCTGGCTTTGATTCCAGTGGCGTAATTACGTCCTTGCAATCCCGATTAGATGGAGCTAGTGTAGGGCCAACGAATCAGGGAGCGGACGAGCATGTACGTGAAAAGGCACAGGGTGCGCAAAGGAGAGCGGGACTACGTCTACCTGCGCCTTGTCGAGGCCTACCGCAACGAGGCCGGCCAGGTCCGCCAACGGTTGGTGCACACCCTGGGGCGGGAGGACGAGCTGAAAGCGTCGGGCCAACTCGAACAGCTCGCCGCCTCTTTTGCCCGCCTCGACCCTCCGCCGTCCGGCACCCGCCGCGACGTCGGCCCGCTGCTCGTCGTCGCCCACTACTTGGGACGCCTCGGCCTGGTAGGCCTGGTCGACGAGGTCGCCCCGATGAGGGGACGGGCTTTCCTCACCCACGGCGAGGTGGTGGCCGCGCTCGTCGCCAACCGGCTTTGTGGTCCTTCACCTCTATATGACGTGGCGTCTTGGGCTTCCTCGGCGGCGCTCGCCGAACTGCTCGGCGTGCCTGCGGGCCTGTTGAACGACGACCGCTTGGGGCGCGCCCTGGAAGCGGTCGCCCCGAAAGCAGAGGAGCTACGGGCGAAGCTCTTGCTGCAAGCCATAAAGCGCTGCAAGCTCGACGCCTCCCGCCTGCACCTCGACTTGACGGCGGTGCGTTTCGCCGGTTCCTACGAAGCCTCGGCCCTGGTGAAGAAGGGCTGGTCAGCAGAGCGGACGATCAAGCGCCAGGTGAAGACCCTGCAGGCTTCGACCCGCTCGGGTGTCCCGGTGTACTTCCGCCCCCACCAAGGGGCCGAGAGCGAACTGCCGGCGTTCATGGAGGCGGTCGAGACATTGGCGCGCTCGCTGCCGCCTGGGCTCGTCGTCGTGGCGGACTCGGGGCTCGGCTACCTAGAGAACCTCTGCACCTTGGACAGCGCCAAGGTCGGCTTCGTCGTGCCGCTTCGCGCCGACACCGGCTGGGCGGAGCGCTTCGTAAAAGACGTGCCCGGCGGGCTCGGGACGCTCAGGCGCCTGGCGTACTGCTCACAACGCGAGCAGCGCCTGGCGAAAAAGGACCGCACTGTATGGAAAGGGCTGCTCCGCCCCTTCCCAGTCACCGACGAGCACGGCAAGCCCCACGACCTCCATGTCGTCTACATCTGGTCCTCCGAGGAAGAGGCTTCGGTGCAAGACGCCCGCGAGAGGGCCCTCGAGAAAGCAGAGGCAGCCCTCTCCCGGGTACGCAACGGGCTCGGCGGGCACTACTACAAGACCAAGAAGCAGGTCGACGACAGGGTGGCGGTGATCTTGTCGGACAAGGTGGCCGGCCTCATGACCGTCGAGACCGGCGAGCAAGACGGCAAGCCGACCATCAGTTGGTCCCGCAACGACGAGGCGGTTGCGAAAGCCGGCGAGCTCGACGGCCTCTACGCCCTGGCGACCAACCTCCCTGCTCGAGACCACCGACGGCTGTCGGCACTGGAAGTGCTCAAGATCTACAAGGACCAGTGGGTCGTCGAACAGCGCCACCGGGACCTGAAGCAGACCCTCCGGGTCCGGCCGGTGTTCTTGCACAACGATGCCCGCATCGAGGCGCTTGTCGCCGTGGTCGGCATCGCACTACTTATCTTCGGGCTGATCGAAGCCGAGCTACGAGCCGCTCTCGGCGAGGGGGAAACCTTGCCAGGGATCCTCCCAGAAGGCAGAGCAGCCAAACCGACCGCCCGTGCTGCGCTCACTGCATTCGACGGGCTCGAGGTCACCTACGGCGCGAACGGGCTCGTCCTCGACCAACTCAGCCAAGTCCAGCGGCTCATCCTTGCCCTGCTCGACATCCCCCTTCCCTGGCCCGAGAGGGCAGAGGACTAACCAAAAAACGGTGCGGAAAACGGGGCTAGCGCGCCCGCAAAGGCCAGCCAGCGCCGCCCCCGCTTGGAGCAACCGACGGCGGCTTAGGGTCGGGGCCGACACCCGGCCAACGTACTGGCAAGGGCAACTCCCGCCTGCCGGGCGCGCCCGGCCGGCGGGGGTCCCACCAACGGCTAGCGGTTGTTTTGGCGCGCGCCGAGGTAGCCCTCGGTCTGGAGGTGCACCATGATCGCCTGGGCCGCTTCTTCGGGTGAGAC
>DAHWQF010000769.1 GCA_027334785.1 Acidimicrobiaceae bacterium | reverse complement strand
ACGTAAGTGGCCAAATAAGCCGTTTTCGTCTGCAAGAATGCGCCGGCGCAGACCTTGCCGGGCGCAGACCTTGCCGGGCGCAGACCTTGCCGGGCGCAGACCTTGCCGGGCGCAGACCTTGCCGGCGCAGACCTTGCCGGGCGCAGACCTTGCCGGCGCCGCCCGGCGCCGGCGGGCGGCCCTAGCCGCCCTCCTCACAGGCCCGGCAACGGCCGAGCATGGCGAAGTGGTGAGGGTCGATCGTGAAGCCCATCTTGGCTTTCACCGTGCCGGCCAGGTCGGCGAACAGCTCGTCGGGAGCCTCCAGGGTCGCACCGCAGACCTCGCAGATGAAGTGCCCGTGCGCGAGCGTGGCGAGCTGGTAGGCGGCAGGGCCGTGGCCCATGTGGGCGTGCACCACCACCCCGAGGCGCTCCAAGTCCTCGACGTTGCGGTAGATGGTCGAGATGTGGACGTCGGGCGCGCGAGCCTGGACCGCCTCGGCTAGCTCCTCCGCCGTCATGTGGCCGTCCGCCTCGAAGAGGACCTCCAAGAGGACCCGCCGCGATGGCGTAGCCCGCCCTCCCCGGGCCCGCACGAGCCGGAGCACCTCGTCCACCGAGGACGCCCCCTGGCCGGCGCCGGCGGCGGGGCTGAGCGGCTTGCTCATCTCTACCCACGTTAGGACGAGACATCTACCCACGTTAGGACCGGGCCGTCCGCCCCGAACGCCGCTCGGAACCTTATTGCGATCAGGTCGCAACTGCGCTAGGGTGGCCGCTAGCAGTCGCCACGAACGCCGCCGCCGGGGCGGCGGCAGGAGCGGAGATGGACGTGCGTGAAGGACAGGGCCGCGAGGCGGTAGGTACCGGTCAGGTGCGCCCAATGGGCGCCAGGCAGATGTTGAGGGAGTCGTTCGCGGCCTTCTCCCCGGTGGAGCGCCGGCGGGTCGTGGCTATGTACGGCTCGATCCTGTTCCTCCACGCCGCCGGCTTCTTCGTCTTTGCCGCCTTCGTCGTCCCGGCCCACTACCGCGGGCTCGGCATCAGCGTGAGCGTGCTCGCCTACACCCTCGGGCTCCGTCACGCCTTCGACGCCGACCACATATCGGCGATCGACAACACGACGCGCAAGTCCATAACCGAGCGCCGCGGCTCGGGCCAGCCCCGACCCCTGGCCTACGGTTACTTCTTCTCCTTCGGCCACTCGAGCGTCGTCGTCGCCCTTGGGGTCGGGCTGATAATCGCAGAAAAGACGGTCTTCAACGCCGTCTCCAACGGCAGGTCAGGTCTCGAGTCCTTTGGTGGCGTGTTCGGGACCATGGTGTCGGCGAGCTTCTTGTTCCTGATCGGCCTGCTCAACCTGGTGGTGCTGGCGGGGATCGTGCGGGTGTTCCGGTCCATGCGGCGCGGCCTCTACGACGAGGCCGAGCTCGAGCGCCAGCTCGACAACCGGGGCTTTTTCTACCGGTTCTTCGGGCGCTGGATGAAGGCGATCAGCAAGGAATGGCA
>DAHWQF010000768.1 GCA_027334785.1 Acidimicrobiaceae bacterium | reverse complement strand
AGAAGACCCGCCAGCGCCGGCGAGGGTCGGCCGGGAGTGCCCCGCTGCTCGTCTCGCCGCCGGTCTGGTAACCGAGGACGATCGGCCTGTCGTTGTGCCAACCGAGCACGTGCGGAACGCAAAGCTGGTCTTTCGCACAAGCCGCGTACTCGACGCCCGGCCAGCAGGGATATACGCGAGCCCCGGCCCTGATCCCGACCACGGCGGTCCCCGACCGAAGGTAGGCCCTTCTGCCTAGCACTTTTTGGCGTGGCGTCAGTGATGTGTGTCGGGGTTCGGGAGCTGTCAGGTCATTGAAAGGTGAAAGTTCCTGTGATTCAAGGAGTATATAATTGTATTTGGTAGCGTCCACCACATACCGCACTACAATGCTTGACACGCGTGTAGTTCTCCCATACACTCGCGGCGGAGGTGAAGCCAATGAGCAACAACAGCCGCCGCCAGGCCCTAGAGGCCGCCGGGCTGGTGCACCCAAGGCCCGAGGCGGTGACTTCCCCGCTGTTTACCCAGGGAAACCCGTTCTTTTTCGCCCTGGACAAATTGCAAGTCAAATACGAGATGTTGCGGGCTCATGTCGTGGAGGGGGCCAGCGTCACCGTCGCCGCCCGCGACCACGGCTACTCGCGCGCCGAGTTCTACTTGGTGGCTGCCGCTTTCGACGAGGCGGGCATGACCGGCCTGCTCGACGGGCGCCGTGGCCGAAAAGGGCCGACCAAACTGACAGAGGAAGTGGGCAATTTCCTGGACAGCCTGGGGCCGTGCTCGGCCGCGGAGGCAGCCCGTGCCTTAGAAGAGGCCATGGCGGTCTCGCTGTCCCCCCGGAGCATCCAACGGGCGCGCCGACGGTGAGGCGGTCCTGGCCAGCTGACGAACCTGCCCAGACGGACTACGAGCGCCTGCGCGCCGCCGTCTTGTCCACTGGGCGGCTCCCAGAAGACCTGGCCGCCGTCCGCTTCGGGCGAAGGGGCCTCGCTGGGCTGATCTCCTGGCCGATCACCGAGCCGGTTTTCGCCGCTGTCGTGACCGGGGCCGCCCGCCGGCCCTGGACTCCCTACGGTGACCCCCGCCTCGAGGCCTTGGCCGCTACTTACCAATTCTTGCTGGCTGACGCGGGCCAGGCGCGAGGCCCTTGGACTGTCGTGACGGCATCCGGGGGGAGCCAGTGGTGACGCCGCGAGTGCCGTCGCGTAACGATAGCTGTAACGATGATAGTACCCCGTGCCCCCCCGTGCCCTGCCTGTGGGGAACCGTTCACCCGCACCGGCCGGCAAAAATGGTGCAGTGACCGGTGCCGGCAAACGGGCTGGCGCAGACGCCACCCGGCCCCGGTCACCACCGAGGCCGCCGTTGGCCTCCCTCTGCCACGGCCAAAGCGAGCGGGCACTGTGTACCAGTGCCCCGTTTGCGACGTCCGCTATTGTCAATGGCCAGTTCACGCGCCCCACTGGTGGCCAAGTAAAACGCCCCACCCCAGGAGTCAGTTGGGGGACCAC
>DAHWQF010000767.1 GCA_027334785.1 Acidimicrobiaceae bacterium | reverse complement strand
GCCCCGTGAGCCCGTGGGAGCTCGAGGACCAAGATGGGCATCGCCGTATCGATGCCAGCGGGTACTCAGCGCTACCCTTCGGCGCTGGGAGCCCGCAGCTGACCGAGTTCCTTGGACAGTACCTGCAGCACAACCAGGACGTGCCGCTTCCGCTCCAGTCCGCCTCTAGGTGGCGGGCCGCACTTGCCCATAATCTCATCCGGCTCCTTCAGGAGTTCGCCCCTTCGCATGCCGATTCGGAGGTGCACTTTTCCACTAGTGGTTCTGAAGCGGTCGAAAATGCCATCAAGTTCGTGCGTGCCGGGAGGCCCCGCGCTCGCTACCTGGTCAACTTCCAGAACGCCTATCACGGCCACACGCTGATGGCCTTGAGCCTCACGCCCAATCACGCGTACCAAGACCTCTTCAGGCCCATGGCACCCGACGTCGTCACGCTCCCCTTCGGTGAACTGCGCCCTCTAGAAAGAGCGGTCGAAGGGCTTGGCCCGGAAAACGTGGCGGCCGTGGTCCTTGAGCCCATCCAGGGTGAAGGCGGGGTCATCATCCCGCCGGACGGTTACCTGAGGGCAGTCGGAGAGCTATGCCGGCGCTACGGCATCCTTGTCGTGGCAGATGAAGTGCAGACTGGCCTCGGGCGCACGGGCCACTATTTCGAAAGCCTGGCTCAAGGCCTCGAACCTGACATCCTCGTCCTCGGCAAGCACCTCTCTGGTGGCATGGCACCGATCGGGGTGACGATCGCCCGTCGGCGCCTGTGCCGGATAGCCGTGGGGGGGACTGGGTGCGACCGGCTGGCGGGGACTTACAGTGGCAACTCGCTGTCAGTGGCGGTGGCGCTGAAGTCCCTCGACCTGTTGGTGGAGCAGGATCTGCCTGCCCGGGCCCAAGCCCTGGGTAAGCGAGGGCTGCAGCGGCTGCAGCAGATCCAGGCCCGTTACCCCGGGCTGGTCGAGCAGGTACGGGGAGCGGGCGTCTTGTTCGCGCTACAGCTCAAGCCGGTTTTGGCCTCGGGCCTCCTCGGCTCCCAGGCCGAGGCAGTTGGGGAACTGACAAGCCTGCTCGCCTTGAGCGTGCTCCATCAGGCCGGTGTGCACGCCAACATGGCAATGAACGCAAGACGGGTGGTGCGGCTGTCGCCGGCGTTGACGATCCCCGAGGACCTCTTCGACAAGATGTGGGACCGGGTTGAGCAAGCGGCGGACTCGAGCAGCCCAGCTTGGCGGCTGGCGGCCCATAGCCACCTCCGGACGCTGCTCGGGCTGAGTGGCCTGGCCTTGGCCACCCACCGGCAGGGCCTCGCGCCACCCGGCCCTTGATGACCCCGGTGATGACCCCGGTGATGACCCCGGTCCACAGGAGGTGGCCGGGGGTTCACCGCACTGAAGACAGCGTGGTCAGCGGGAGCGTCGTCGACCTGGACACGGTGAAGTTGTAGTGGATCACGCTGAACAGGACGCCCAGCTTGGTCGGCTTCGGCTTGGACAGCGTCAGCTTGGCAGGGTACTTGATG
>DAHWQF010000766.1 GCA_027334785.1 Acidimicrobiaceae bacterium | reverse complement strand
GGCGATCGTGTGGGCCTGGGAGCTGCTGACAGAAGTCCTCGGCCTGGACGGGGACCGGTTGTGGATAACGGTGTACGAGGACGACGACGAAGCCGCCGACATCTGGGCCGACGAAGTGGGCTTGCCTCGGGAGCGCATCCAGCGCACCCGGGAGGACAACTTTTGGGAGATGGGCGACACCGGCCCCTGCGGGCCCGACTCCGAGGTCCACTACGACCGGGGCCCTGAGCTCGGCCCGGGCGGCGGGCCGGTCGTGGGCGGGGACGAGCGGTACGTGGAGCTGTGGAACCTCGTGTTCCAGACCTACGACCGCCAGGCGTCGGGCGAGCTCGTGCCGCTCCCCAAGCCCGGCATCGACACCGGGGCCGGCTTCGAGCGCCTGCTGGCCGTCCTCCAGGGGGTACGCACGGTGTGGGAGACCGACGTGCTGGCACCGCTCGTGGCGAAGGCCGCCAGCCTGACCGGCCGGCGCTACGGGGAGGACCACGAGTCCGACGTCGGGTTGAGGGTGGTGGCCGACCACGCCCGGACGATGGCGTTCATGATCTCCGACGGGGTGTTCCCCTCCAACGAGGACCGCGGCTACGTGCTCCGGCGCGTGGTGCGGCGGGCGGCGCTGCGGGCCAACTTGCTCGGCGCGACCCGCCCGGTGTGCGCGCCCATGGTCGGCGCCGTGGTCGAGGTTATGGGCGACGCTTACCCTGACCTGGCCCGCAACGCCGATTTCGTGGCCAACGTGGCGGGCCGGGAGGAGGAGCGCTTCCTCGCCAACGTGCGCTCGGGCATGTCGCTCCTAGAAGCGGAGCTCGGCAACGGGCACCAGCTCCCGGGGGAAGTGGCGTTCAGGCTGCACGACACCCACGGGTTCCCCATAGAGCTCACCCGGGAGATCACCGCCAGCAGAGGGGCCACGGTGGACGAGGCGGGCTTCGCGGCCGCCATGGGACGCCAGCGGGAGCAGTCGCGTGAGGCGACCCGGGCGCGGGGGGCAGGCTGGGACGTGGCCCCCTACCGCGAGGTGCTGGAGCAGTTCGGGCCCACCCACTTCACCGGTTACGAGCAGCTTGAGGGCGAAGCGCGGGTCCTGGCGGTGCTCGAGGGGGAACGCCAGGGGGAAGTGGAGATCTTCTTGGACCGCACGCCCTTTTACGCCGAGGCGGGGGGCCAGGTCGGCGACACCGGCACCATTTCCACTGAGACCGGCCACGCCCGGGTGACCAACACGACGCCCGCCCTGCCCGGCCTCCACCGCCACACCGCCGTGGTGCAAGGCACGGTGAGCGCCGGCCAGGAGGCCCACGTCGCCGTGGACGCCGAGCGCCGGGCTGCCATCCGGCGCAACCACACCGGGACCCACCTGCTCCACTGGGCGCTCCGGGAGGTGCTCGGCCGGGCCGGGCTCTCCGGCAAGGAGAAGCCGGACTCGATCCACGGGGAGCCGCTCGAAACGCTCCTCGAGGCGCTCCGCACGGTCCCGCTCCTGCCCCCCAGCGCCGAATCGCTCTCCCCCATC
>DAHWQF010000765.1 GCA_027334785.1 Acidimicrobiaceae bacterium | reverse complement strand
CTCGGAACCGGAGCCCGCCGGCGTCGGAGCTGCCTCGGCAAGTGGGCCCTCGGCCGATCCACTCCAGGCCGAAGCGCCTGCCGCTGCCTCCGCTCCGGTGCCCGCAGCCGAGCAACCAGTGCCTGCGGAGCAGGCGGAAGCTTCGAACGCCGGACCTTCGCCGGCTGGCAGTGCGAGCGACACCGTCCCAAGCGACACCGTCCCAAGCGACACCGTCCCAAGCGACACCGTCCCGAGCGACACCGCTGGTGGGCGGACCGAGGCGACCCAGGCCAGCTGAGCAAGGCCAAGCCAGCGCGCCCACCACACGCCGTCCCGCGCGTCGGCCTGAGCGGGGGCTTGGGGGCGGGGAAATCGACTGTGGGCCGCCTGCTGGCGGCTCGGGGTGCTCTCGTCATAGACACGGACGAGGTGGCCCGTCTGGTGCTCGCCCCCGGGACGGCCGGGGAGAGCGCCGTGCTGGAGCTCTTCGGCCCTTCCGTCGCGCACGAAGACGGCTCGTTGGACCGCAGGGCGCTGGCCCACCGCGTCTTCGCATCTCCTTCCGAAAGGCTGGCCTTGGAGGCGATAACCCACCCGCTCATCCGCAGGGAAGTGGACGCTCGCCTAGCCGCTCTGGAAGCCGAAACAGGTGCCGCCGACCCGAGCGGAGACGCCAGCGCAAGCACCTCGGGGCCCGGTGGGGAGACCGGCGCACCTAAGCAGCCCACCATGGTGGTGATCGAGATCCCGCTCCTCGACAGATCCCGCCGCCGGGAGTACGAATTGGACACCGTAGTGCTTGTCGAAGCGCCCGACGACATCGCCCTGCAACGGGCCACCCGTCGCGGGATACCGAAAGAGGAGGCCAGAGCGCGCATGGCTGCCCAACCGACCACCGCAGAACGTCGCGCCGCCGCCGACCGGGTTATCACCAACGCGGGCAGCCTTCAAGAACTCAAAGCCCAAATTGACCACGTTCTGTGGCCATGGCTGCTGCAGAAAGTGGTAGCCCGGGACCCTTTGACGTGACCGCGCTTTCGCTCGGGCTCGAACGGCCTTGAAGCCTACCGACGTGGTACCGGCGACGGTGGTCGCACCCCCCCGGTACCATCGGACGCGTGCCCCCGTTTAAGGTCGTAGCCGATTGGTCGCCCGCCGGCGACCAGCCCAAAGCCATCGAGGCCCTCTCTGAAGGGGTGCTCAGGGGCGACCGCTTCCAGACCCTGCTCGGCATCACTGGGAGCGGCAAGAGCGCGACAATCGCCTGGACCATCGAGCGAGTGCAGCGGCCGACGCTCGTCATCGAGCCCAACAAGTCCTTGGCCGCGCAGTTCGCCAACGAGATGCGCGAGCTCTTCCCCGAAAACAGGGTCGAGTACTTCGTCAGCTACTACGACTACTACCAGCCCGAGGCGTACATCCCTTCGAGCGACACCTACATCGAAAAGGACAGCTCGATAAACGACGAGATCGACCGCCTGCGGCACTCGGCCACGAGCGCCCTCCTCACCCGGCGGGACGTGATCGTGGTCGCCTCGGTGT
>DAHWQF010000764.1 GCA_027334785.1 Acidimicrobiaceae bacterium | reverse complement strand
AGTGCCGGCGGGTGGCCGGCGGAGGCGTGGCGCAGGGTCCCGGCCGCCGTATCGAAGACGAGGATGCTGACCGAGACCATGTCCTCGGGCCGGCCCATGGTGAGCAAGGTTTGGTTGATCTCCTCGAGGGCCTGTGCCGGGTCGCGGTACTGGTGCAAGAAAATGCGCAGGACGTGCTTCACCTGGAAGGCGGTGATCGAGGGCTCGATGCCATGACCGGCGACGTCGCCGATGAAAACGGCCAGACGGTTGGGCCCAGTTGCGAACACGTCGTAGAAGTCACCGGCCATTACCCCGGTGCCGGGCTCGTACGCCAAGCCGATGTCGAAGCCGTCGTAGGCCGGCAGGTCCTCGGGCGCGAGGCGGGCCGCCCAGCGTCGGGGGGCGAGGTCCTCTTGGGCCAGCACCTCTTCGGCCCGGCGCTCGAGGCGAGAACGCTGTTCGGCGAGCCTCGCCTCGGCCAGTACCCGTGGCCCATAACGGAGGGAGATCACCCCTGGGACGGTGACACCGAGCAGGAGGACCTCGAACCAGGGCGACTTTGAGAAGCCGGCGAGGAACAACCCGCCGGCCAGGACCGCGTAGAGCACTGCCGCGTGGAGGTCTTTGTTGAACGCGATGCGGGCCAGCCGGGCGGCCTCGGAGGTGGTCGCGCTGCGCGTCTCTTCTTCGATACGGCGAGCCGCGCGCGCGAGGCGCGAGGCCGCTCGGGCCCACACGGTAGCCGCGACGGCACAGATCAGCGCCGCGGCGGTTAGCCACGGTTGAGCCAGCACAGTGAAATGGCTGGCCGCGCTGACGGCGACCAACGCCGGACCCGGCACCATGACACCAGGCTAGTGACAGCCGGTTGCACACGGGAACGGCGCCGGTGCCAATATCGGGGCGCTCGCCGGTATAGGGGGGCTCGCCGACCTGGTCGTCGAGGAGCAACTGGCGATTTCAAGCCCCCGGCATTGAAGGAGGAGGTGGTCAGTGGTGAGTTCGGCTCCCGGAGCAATTTGGTTCAGCGAGCGCTTGTGCACCGAGAGAAGCGCCGAGAGGGACCTAGCCTGGACCGGTATGGAGGGCGCCAGCGGTGCCTTGGTGTGAGGACTGTTCGAAGTTCTGGAACCCACCTGAGCTGGTCCGCGGGTCGAGGTGCCCGAGTTGCGGAGAGGTGCTCTCGGCGCCGCGTGGCGCGCTCACCGGCCTCGCCGACGGGTCGGAGCCTGCCCGGGGTGGGCTGGGGGGACGGCAGGAGCACGCCGGCGTCGCCCCCAGGGCGGGCGCGGCGAGCTTGAGCGGCGAGGGCTCGAGGGCCCGGGCGCAAGTCGTGCCCCTGGTTGAGGCTGGTCAGGCGGCCGGGGACGAGGCCGGCGCCGGTGTGGCCATTCGGGCCAAGGGCGCGCCGTGGCACTTCAAGCTGCTGGTCGTGGGTGTCGCCGGCTACATGGTCTACCGGATCATCTGGTTCATCGAGTGGTTGCCCAAGCACATCTAGGCCCACGTCTGGCCCACGTCTAGCCCGACGGGTTCGGAGCTGAGACGCCGGCCAAG
>DAHWQF010000763.1 GCA_027334785.1 Acidimicrobiaceae bacterium | reverse complement strand
TATCGGTTACCGAAGAGCCATCACCGAAGCCCCCGGTGGCCTCCAGCCGCTCACGGCGCAAGGTGACTGGTCGCCTCGTTCGGGCCGCATGGCGGCACGGCGACTTTTGTCGCACCAGCCCAGCTTCGACGGGCTCTTTGTGGCCTCCGACCTGATGGCCCTGGGCGCGCTCGGAGCACTCGCCGAGGCACGCCGGCGTGTGCCCGACGACGTGGCCCTCGTAGGCTTCGACGACTCGGCGGCAGCTACCATGGCCGAACCGCCTCTCACGACCGTGCACCAGCCCTTCGAGAGGGTGGCCGCCGAAGCCGTGCGCATCGTCAACGAGCTCATAGCGAGCAACGAGCGCGAGCCCGCCCACATAGTCCTGCCCACAAAGCTCGTGCGCCGCAGATCGGCCTGAGCCCGGGGAAGATAGGCTCCAACAATGAGCGCCCCGTCAGGCAAGGTGGTCCAGGTCTTCGGGACCGTGTTTTTCGACCTGGTCTTTTCCGACCTCCCCTCGCCCCCGCGGCCGGGGACCGAAGTGCGTACCGGCCGCCTCGGCCTCTCCCCTGGTGGCAGCGCCAACATAGCCGTGGCCTTGGCCCGCTTGGGGCTCGGTGCCCGCTTGTCGGCGCCTTTCGCGGGCGACGCCTTCGGGCACTTCATCTGGGGTGCTCTCCGCCACGAAGGGGTGGACCTCTCCTCGTCGTCCAGGTACCCGTCCTGGACGTCACCGGTAACCGTCTCGCTCGCCTACAAAAAAGAACGGAGCCTCGTCACCTACGAAGAGCCATCGCCTGAAAGCGTGGCCCAGTTGCTCGCCAAATCGCTGGGAGAGCGACCTGATAGCGGCCAGGTGGCAGACGCGTGCTACCTTCCTCTCGGCGGGCCCGAGCGAGCCTGGCTCGAAAAGGCGCGGGAGAGCTTTGGGACCTTCTTTGCCGATGTCGGTTGGGACGAGGCCGAGCGCTGGAGCGCAGACCTCTTGGACGAGCTGTCCCTGGTCGACGTCTTCTTGCCCAACGCCGCCGAGGCGATGGCCTACAGCCGCACCACGAGCCCCCTCGCGGCCGCCGAGTCCTTGGCTCGCCATGTGCGGCTCGCGGTAGTCAAATGCGGCGGGGACGGGGCGGTGGCCGCCGGGGAAGGCCTGGACGGGCCGGTGGGAGTCGAGGCTCTCCCGGTGGAGGCGGTGGACACGACCGGTGCCGGCGACGTGTTCGACGCCGCGTTCATCTACGGGACGCTCGCCGAGTGGCCGGTCGAGCGACGCCTCCGCTTCGCCAACCTCTGCGCCGGCGAGTCCGTGCGCTACCCGGGAGGTTCGCTTTCGGCGCCGTGCTGGCGCGACCTCGCCGCCTGGTGGCACCGCCAGGACGACCCCGCCACCAAGCAGGCTTACGCGTGGCTGCCAGGGCTGCTCGAAACGTGCACTCCCGAGCGCTTCTGCCAACGCCCCTGCGCCTCCCTGCCTTGGCATAACGGTTGGGGTGCAGATCCCCTGGAGGGACGTCAAGCGGCCCTTGGGAGAACACCGTTGGCGTAGCCTGACTCGTGCACTC
>DAHWQF010000762.1:740-1558 GCA_027334785.1 Acidimicrobiaceae bacterium | reverse complement strand
AGTATTGACATTGAAACCTGAAGTGTTCTCGACCGTCACGGCGTAGTCTAAGATGGCGCCGACCACAGCCAGCACCACCCCGAACGCTGCCAGACCAGTCCCTGTTGACCTTTGCATTTTGGCAAAGCTCCTTTCGTACAAAACCGTCAGGGCATATTTCCTACCCATCCAGGGCGGTGGCCATGCACGCTTGTGCTCTTGCTGAGCTACGCCCACCAGGGAAGGCCTCCCCATCGCTCAGGGCGCCCGATAGCTTCATGACGCCTGATGGCCTGCGGCGCCACCTGGTGGTGCGCCTCCTCGAGCGCCTTGGCGAGCAGTTCTGCTTCGATGAGGAAGATTGCCCATGGCGTTACCTTGACGGACAAGTAACTCGACAACCGAGGTTGCGACGTGCCGAGCAACGAAGCCAAGGCTTTCTGTGAGAAACCGGTGCTCGCCAAGGCTACCCCGAGCCGCCGGCACACCTCTCCCGCTGCCCGTCGTTCGATCGTTTGCGACCGTGTGGATAGAGCACCTCGTCCAACCGAAGAAGTACCCCCGGCAGCGCGGGGCCGCGCTCTGTCGGCAATGCTGTTGTTCAGCCCCGCGCGTGCTGTTGTGGCCGGCGCCCTTGTAGCCGCGGGCCTGCTGCACAACCCGCTTGCTTGGAGAGCGTTCTTCCTGATCGCTGCCATCCCGCTGCTGGTCGTCGCCGTAGGCTGGCGAAGACTTGGCGAGAGCAGAGCTTTTGTGCCACCCGCGCTCAGCCCGCTCCCGCCAGTGGCCTCGGAAGGGCAAGAGGGCCACAATTTCCTGATGTTTGGCGGCCCGGAAGA
>DAHWQF010000762.1:0-730 GCA_027334785.1 Acidimicrobiaceae bacterium | reverse complement strand
GCGCTCAGCCCGCTCCCGCCAGTGGCCTCGGAAGGGCAAGAGGGCCACAATTTCCTGATGTTTGGCGGCCCGGAAGACCTACCACGTCCTCTCACTCCGGTTAGGCTTCCTCCATGCGCCGAGGGCTAGCTGTCCGCCTCGGCACCGGAGGTCGCGCCCCATGACGGGCGGCGTCCTTGTCGCTGCAGACCTGCTGCCGGGCGCCTTGGGAGCCGGCGCCTCGACCTCGACCAGCTACCTGCGGGCAACCAGTCCTTCGTAGCAAGGCGTGGCAGCTCCGCTTTTCCAAGGCCTGATCGCCTCCGCCGCCAGTTCGGTGGCCAACCCCTTCGTCGACCTGCTCGACCGGGTGGTCCCGAGCGGCCGCCACCACCGCCGGGCGTCGGTAGTAAACGACCGGGCTCACATCGAGGTACGAGGCGTGCACCGGCCCGGCTCCGAGGCGCTCGCCAGACGGGTCGAGGATGCCCTGGAAAAGGTCGGGTCAGTCGACTGGGCCCAGGTCAACTCCATTACCGGACGGGTGGTGGTGGCCTTCGACCCCGAGTCCACCGAGCTCGACGACCTGGTCAGCGTGGTCGAGGCGGTCGAGGAAGCTCACGGCGTAGCGGGCGAGGACTTCCCCCTCGGCCGGCCCGAGGCTCCCGGGGACCCCGAGCCTCTCCGGCGCAACCTGACGGCCCTGTCCGCCGACGCGGCCGGTTGCGCCATCGGCTTGATGGCCCGCACA
>DAHWQF010000761.1 GCA_027334785.1 Acidimicrobiaceae bacterium | reverse complement strand
TCCTCACCGGGCAGGGCACCGACCCGAACACGGGGCCCCTCCTAGCCCTGGCTGCCTTCGCCTGGTACCGCGCCGGCCCCCAGGAAAAGGCGCTGCGCACCCTCGGCCTCAGCACCCTCAGCCCGGCGGGCGAAGGGGCCCGTCACTTCGCGAAAGGAGCGTCATGATCGACCAGGTGCACAGCTTGGGCGCCAGTGGGACAGACGAGCGCCCGCCGGCTCTCGACGACGTCCGTTTTGCTGCCATGCGGCCCGTGCTCGAGACACCCCGGTGGTGGTGGCCGGCCGTGGGCGTGCTCGGCGCTGTGGTGGTGCTAGGCATTGTGGCCTGGGCCGTGCAGGTGGCCGACGGCCTCGGCGTCGCCGGCTACAACAACAACGCGTTCTGGGCAGTCTACGAAGCGGACCTCGTCGCCTTCATCGGGGTGAGCTACGGCGGCGCAGTCGTCTCCGCGGTCCTAAGGATCACCAAGGCGACTTGGCGGGCACCGCTCACCCGCATCGCCGAAGCGACTGCTCTCGTCACCCTGCCGATCGGGATGCTCTTCATCGTGCCGCACCTCGGGAGCCCCTGGCGGATCTGGGAACTGGTCTGGCCACCGTACTGGAACCTGTCCTCGCCCATCCTCTGGGACTTCTTCGCAGTGAGCACCTACCTGCTCGCGACCGCGGTGTTCTTCTACCTCCCCCTCATCCCCGACGCCGCCATCGCCCGGGCCTGGCTGGGCCCTACCCACCAGGGCCTGCGTCACCGAGCCTGCCGGCGTCTCTACAGTGCTATTGGCGGCCGCTGGGACGCGAGCGCGCCCCAGAGCCGGTTGCTGCACCGCTCGATCGGCCTTGTCGCGATCATGGTGATCCCGATGGCGGTGTCGGTGCACTCGGTGCTGTCCTTCGCCTTCGCCTCCTCGTCGCGCCCGGGCTACCTGGAGACGATCTTCCCCGTCTACTTCGTGGTCGCCGCGCTCTACTCAGGCATCGCGCTGGTCGTCTTGACCGTGGCGGCGGCCCGGCGCCTGTTCCACCTCGAGGCCTTCATCCACCCGCGCCACTTCGTCCGCCTCGGCTTCCTCCTCGTCGCTTTCGGCGCCGCCTACCTTTACCTCACCTTCACCGAGTACCTCGTCGACGGGTACTCGGGCACTACCGACAACGCAGCCTGGGTGCGCCAGGTGCTGGTCGGGCGCTACTGGGCCCCGTTCTGGTTCTACTTCGTGGCCGCGGGCCTCGCACCGCTGCTCATCATGGCGCTGCGGCGCCTGCGCACCGGGAGGGGGGTCGTGGTCGCCTCCGGTCTCGTCGTGTTCGCCATGTGGGTCAAACGCCTCGTCATCGTGGTGCCTCCAGCAACTGAGCCCCTCCTACGGTCTCCCCTCGCAGCGAGCGGGGTACTGGCCCAGGACTGGGGCACTTACCACTTCACCTGGGTGCCGGTCTCGATCACGGTCGCAGCGACCGCCGCGATCCCCCTGGCACTGCTCGTATTGTTCCGTTTCGTGCCCGTCCTGCCGATCGCAGAGATGGAAGAACTGGCTCGCGAGCAGGTAGGGCTAGAGGAGACGGCGCAGGAGCTGGCCAGCT
>DAHWQF010000760.1 GCA_027334785.1 Acidimicrobiaceae bacterium | reverse complement strand
CGCTCGGCGCGGTGGCAGAGTCGATCCGCCGCCTGCCTCCCCTCCAACAGCAGGTGATCGCCCTCCGTGACATCGAGGGGTGGTCGGCGGAGGAGGTCTGCTCGTTCCTCGAGCTGAGCGAAGCCAACCAGCGGGTCCTGCTCCATCGGGCACGCTCACGGGTACGCTCGGCCCTAGAGGAGCACTTCGCCTACGAGAGGGCGTCTTGACCTACGAGGACCTTCCCTGCCGGGACTTTGTCGAACTGGCTACCGACTACCTGGAAGGCGCCCTCCGCCCGGAGCAGCGCCTCGTGGTCGAGCTCCACCTTGGCTTTTGCCGTCCCTGTGTGGACTACCTAGACGACATGCGCGCCGCTGTCGCCGCCGTCGGTGCGCTGCGGCGGACCGACATCCCAGAGCCAGTGGTCGAGCCGCTCCTGGAGGCGTTCCGGGCGCTCCGAGAGCGTTGAGGGAGACAGCCGCCAGTAAAAGAGCAGGCCTTTAGGACGACTGGCTTGCTCAGCCTGCCAGGGACAGCTCTTTTGTGAGCCATCCTGCCCGTGCCGCCCGCTCGGCCGTGAAAGCCCGCTCGTAGTCAGGGCCGCTGCGCCGGCCTGCTGCGGTTTCCCCGGCGAGGACCGCCGACCAGTACCCTGCCGCCGCTGCCCGGGCGCTAGCGGCCATGGCCCCGATGGCGGCGACCAAGGGGGACGGCTCGCCTTGCCCGCCCGCCAGTTGGCGGGCACGAGCAGCGCAGTACTCGCTGAAACTGGCTTGCATGGTGGGGTCCCACGCATGTACGCGGCCGAGCAGCCGGCCCTTGGACGCGACGAAGGCCACCTCAGTCTCGACCACCTCCCCGGCTAGCTCCATTTCCCACAACTCGTCGTTCACCCACAGGGGAAGGTGCCGCGGGGCGCAAGCGTGCACCCCGTTTTCGCAGAGCCCGAGCGGCCCGCTCACGCTCAGCCACGGGGCCGGCGAGAGCCCACCGGGCTGCTCCCATCGCCAACCGGTGAAGGGAGAGCGACCACCTTCGAGGAACTTGTAAGCGAGCATCGGAGTCCTCGCATACCTTCGCCGGCCGCGGGATCGCCTCAGCTTGTAACGCGGCGGCACCCCTGGGGCACTACATGTGCGTGCGTCCGTACACAAGGGTCCAACCAACGCACCTAACCAAACCGCGAAAGGAACTTGGGGCATGAAGCTCACGCACGACCGCGACCGATCGGTAACCCGATCCCTCATGGCAGTAGGCACCGGGTGCTGGCCAGCGCCGCAAAGAGGCTCAGCCCTCCCGTGCACCTAGACCCCAAGCCTCGGTCCCGTGCTGCCTTCGGCCTTGCAGCTGCCTTCTTCGCCGGAGGCGCCGGTTTGGCAGGCCCCGGCGCGACCGCCGCCACTGCGGCCTCCACCACCATCTACGTCACCTCCGCCGGCACGGGCACGTGCAGCTCCAACAGCGCCGCCAACGGCCTGCCCACCATCGCCGGCGCCGTCGCCTGCGCGCTGAGCGGGGACACGATCTCGGTCGGCCCTGGGACCTTCCACGGCGGGGTCACCCTAGGCCCAGGCGAGCTGACCCTGGAAGGTGCAGGGG
>DAHWQF010000075.1 GCA_027334785.1 Acidimicrobiaceae bacterium | reverse complement strand
GTGAGGTTGACCTCTCCAGCGAGAGCGACGGCGTCGGCAAAGTCACTATGCGAATAGGCAAACGACCCGATGATGCGCTTTTCTGTCCGGATCATGTCGAGGGCATCGAAGCCAGGCGCCGCTTCGAGCAGGCCGAGCCAGACCGCGGTTCCCGTGGGCCGCAGGTGTTCGAGCGAGGCACGACGCGTGGCCGTGGCGCCTACAGCATCCAGCACCAGGTCGAACTCGCCATCGAGCTCGCGGCCCGTTGCGTCGGCACCGAGGCGGCCGGCAAGCTCCAGGCGCTCGGGGGAGAGGTCCGTGATCGAGACCCGGGCACCGTGGTGCTTGGAGATTAGGAGCAGGCTGAGACCGATGCTGCCTGCCCCCAACACCCCGACGGTCGAGCCCGATGTGCCACGGGCGAGGCGCCAGGCGTGCAGGGCGTTAGCCAGAGGCTCGACCAGGGCGCCTTGCTCGACAGAAACGGCCTCGGGCAACTTGTGGAGGAGCCGCTCGGGCACGGCCACCCTCTCGGCGAAGGCGCCTTGGCGGTGGATGCCGATGATGCGGCGCTCGCGGCACACTTCGTTGTGGCCGGCTCGGCATAGGTCGCACTGGCCGCAGCTAACGACAGGGTCCACGGCGACCCTGTCGCCACTCGGCGTCCTGGCGGAAAATTCGTGACCCATGACTAACGGAGGCTGGCGGAAACCGGGCTTGGAGATACCGTGCAGCTCACTGCCACAAATGCCGCAGGCTACGACTTCGACCACGACTTCGCCGGGCGCGGCCACGGGCTCGTCCACTTCTGACAGCTCGACCGTACCGGGCTTGGTATACACCATCGCACGCACAGCGGTTCGTTCCTCCTTGACGTACCCTCCCCAAGCCTACAATAGCTATCGACGGGTCATTTCCGGGCATCTAGGTGGGTGACGCGACGCGTATGGTTGGAGAATGCTTCGTTAGCGTTCTCAGGACCGGACGATTCGACGACGCGGCCTCGCCGGAGTGTCGGTGGTCACGGTCGACCAGGTCGCCGGCGGCGGGCTCGCCGCAGAGCACCTCCTCGCTGCGAGCCGGGTGGGCGCAAATGGGCAAAGACCGCCTAGCCCTCGCCTAGCCTTTCTTGAGGCCGCGGAGAGCTTCTTGGGCCTTCTGACGGATCCCGGTCCGGATGACCTCCCAGGCGTTCTCGTCGCCCGATGCGAGTGACTTGGCGGCATTAGTCATCTGTTCCCAAGTCGCGTGAGGCGGTATCGGTGGCACGTTCGGGTCGGTGTGGACGTCTAGGACGGTTGGCCTGTCCGAGCTGAAGGCGCGCTCCCAGGCTTTGCTTATTTCGTCCGGGTTTACGACCTCGACCGCATTGAGGCCGATGCCCTCGGCGAAGGCCGCGTACGAGACGTCGGGCAGGGCCTGCGACTCGGCGAACTTGGGGAACCCACTCATGGCACGCATCTCCCATGTCACTTGGTTCAAGTCATTGTTGTGCAAGACGGCCACCACCAAGCGGGGGTCCTGCCAGTCCTTCCAATAGCGGGCCGCTGTGATGAGCTCCGCCATCCCGTTCATTTGCATCGCCCCGTCGCCGACGAGGCAAACAGCGGGCCGGCCGGGAAAAGCGAACTTGGCACCGATACCATAGGGCACGCCGGCGCCCATTGTTGCGAGCGTCCCGGAGAGCGACCCGTGCTGTCCGGCCGCGAGCTTCAGGTGCCGCGCGTACCAGTTGGCTGCTGAGCCCGAGTCCGAGGTGACGATCGCATCTTTGGGGAGCCGCCCATTGAGCTCCCAGACGAGGCGTTGAGGGTTTACGGTCCCGGCGATGTCGCTCCCCGTCATTGCTTGGCGCTCCATGGTCTGCCACCAGCGCGAGACGTTGGACTCGATCCCGTTGCGCCAAGAGCGGTCTGGTTTCCGGTCGAGCAGCGGCAGCAGGGCCTTGAGGGTGGTCCCTGCATCGCCGACAAGGTTGACCTCGTAGGGGTAGCGCATACCGATCATCGAAGCGTCGCGGTCGATCTGAACACCGCGAGCTTGGCCGAAAGAGGGCATGAACTGGGTGTAGGGGAAGCTGGAACCCACAGTCAACAACGTGTCGCAGTCGCGCATCATCTCGTAGCTCGGGCGTGTTCCGAGCAGTCCGATCGACCCGGTCACGAAGGGGAGGTCATCTGGCAGCACGTCTTTGCCCAAGAGCGCTTTGGCGACCCCTGCTCCGAGGAGCTCCGCCACGGCTACCAGCTCGTCGCTGGCGCCCCGGGCTCCTTGGCCCGCGAGGATGGCGACTCTCTTGCCGGCGTTTAGCAGCTCGGCAGCTAGCTCTATGCCGGCCTTGTCCGGCGTACAGTGGGGCCAGACAACTCCGAGGCTGGAGGGGACCATCTTGAACTCGTGGGCCGGCGGCTGGTACTCGAGTTCTTGGACGTCGTAGGGTACAATTAGGCAAGTCGGCGCACTTCTGGCCAATGCCGTGCGCACCGCTCGGTCCACGAGGTTCGGAAGCTGCTCAGGCACGGTGAGCACTTGGACATAACTGGAGCAGGCGTCTTTGAAGAGCGTTAGGAGGTCCACCTCCTGCTGATAAGAGCCGCCCATGGCTGTCCGGTTGGTCTGACCGACGATCGCGAGCACGGGGACATGGTCCAAAAGCGCATCGTAGAGGCCGTTCAAAACGTGGATGGCCCCAGGGCCCGACGTGGCCATGCACACACCGATCTTCCCGGCGAACTTGGCGTACCCAACCGCCTCAAAGGCCGCCATCTCTTCGTGGCGAGCCTGCACAAACTGAGGGAAATCTCCACCTTTGGCCCAGGCGGCCAATATCCCGTTTATGCCGTCGCCCGGGTAGCCGAAGATGTGTTCCACCCCCCAGGCGCGCAGGCGGGCAAGCAGGAAGCTGGACACGGTTTCGTTCATGATTGCTCACTACCCGCCCCAGAGACTTTTACACTAAGCGAAGCTGTCGCAAAAGTGCTCACTCAACCACGCTGAGCGCGAAGACTTTAGCCGGCGACAGGTTAGCGCTGTCTTTCGGTAGGTGGTAGACTGCTGCCCGGACTTTCCGATGGGGTTGGGAGGGGCGACAACAGATGGCGCAGAGAGAGTTGCTTGCTGACGGGGATAGTCCCGGCTTGGGACTGGCAACGGCGCGGTGTTTGATGGATGAGTTCAGTATGCATCGCGGGTCGGGCAGCCGATGACGGTGAAGATGCGCCCGCAGGCCCACTCGGCCTAAAGACTCGCCGCCTAGTCGGGTAGCCATGTGGCAGCTTTTGAGGAAGACTATGCGAAGGCTTTGGAGGAGTACCTTCGAAGACCAGGGGAGGCGGGTCTAGACGGGGCCCAGGGCCTGGGCCGCCGCGCGCTCAGAGAGAACCTCGGGGTCCTCGAAATTACCGTCCTGCACGAAAAGGTTCTTTCACGAGCGGGCCACCCCCGCGAGTTGGTAGGTGAGCTCCCCGAGGAGGCAGATCACCCGGCCCTGGATTTCCTGCTCCAAGTGTTGGTGGTGTTGGACGCGCCGAGGTCAAGCTTGGAACTGGCACGGGAGCAGCTTGCCCATCGTCACCAACAGGTTGCCCAATTGCAGGCGCTCACGGAAGCTTCGTTCAAGATGTTGTCCACGTTCGACCCCGATGCGAGGCTGGCGCTCGTCGAGGAGGCTGCCGCCCAGTCGCTTGCCGGTGTGTCTGTGGCGAGCGCGGTGGGCGGCGAAGTAGAGGCGGACCTCATTCGCAAGCTGCCGTCAGCAGCTCGGGCGGCATTTCGCGGTTTCAAGGCAGGGGAGAACCTGGTCCGAGCCTCATGGGCTGGGGGTGCAGGGCTCGTGCACCTACTGGCGGCGCGTGCGCCATCTGCGATCGGACCTGGCCCTTTGATCGCGGCCTGGAGAGAGGGCGAATGCTTTTCTGACTTGGATGTCGCGTTGTTCGTTCAGCTGAGCCAGCTCACGTCTGTGGCGATCACCAACGCTCAGCTTTTCGAGCGTGAGCGGGAGACTGCAGTCGTCCTTCAGCGATCGCTTCTGCCCGTAGTGCCCTCGGGCCTGGCGGGCCTCGAACTGGCTACTTGCTATATTCCCGCCCGACCGGGCGCGAGCGTCGGTGGCGATTGGTTCGATGCGTTCGAGCTACCGAGTGGCCGCCTAGGGCTGGTCATCGGGGACGTGATGGGGCATGACATCGTTTCCGCTGCCGTCATGGGCCAGTACCGCATTGCGGTGCGCGCCTACGCCTTGGAAGGTCATTCCCCATCGTCGGCGCTAAACCAAATGGACAGGCTCTGCTCGTCCTTCGTCGGGGACCGTTACGCGACTGTTCTGTTCGCCACCCTCGAATCAAGCGGTGACTTTTGCCTCTCCAACGCAGGCCACCCACCTCCCATAGTGATCGACGTGGGCGGCCAGGCAAGTTTTCTGGAGGGGGGCGTTTCTGTGCCGGCCTGCATGGGCTTACCTGACTTCCAGCATGCCGAGCTTCGGGCGACCCTGTCGGTCGGGACAACCCTGTTCTTCTACACCGACGGGCTCATCGAGCGCCGCGGGTCGCAAATAGGGGACCGTTTCGCAGAACTCCTCGCGGCATTGAGTGGGCCACCGAGGCCCTTGGGGGAGCCGCTGAAAGCGCTTTGCGAGGAAGCAGTTGCACATCTGGCTGGCACTGAGCCCGAAGACGATGTATGCGTCATGGCTGTGAGGCTGAGCGGCGTTTGGCCTCCCGGCTAGGCACCCGCGAAGCTCGCTTCGCAACTGGCCAACTCTCGACTGATGATCCGCGAGACATGCATCAAAAGGACACCGAGCTCGCCTGCTATTGACTGTTGCGTGCGTTCTTCGAAGAAATAGCGCTTGATCACTAGCTCGTCGGCGTCACGGGCTATGGGGCGCGGTGATGCCCACGCCCGAGTCGGGCACGTGCCGCACCCGCCAGCACGCGGCCGAGTGCAGCGGCGGTCGAGGTCGTGAGCAGCGTCGTTCCGATGAGTGCAGCGGTGCGTGCGGCGAGGCTCGGTGGCTTCGGCCGCTGGTCGGGGTCAAGGTCACCTGAGGGTTGCGCGCCGCTAGAAGCTTGAGCTAGGGGCCTTGCGAGCAGCTCCGCAAGATGGACCGCTTCACGGCCACCGCTGTCGAGTTCATGTATCTGGGTGCGGCAGCTGAAGCCGTCAGCGAGGACTACCGCGTGCGGCGCCGCGCCGCGCAGTGCTGGGAGCAGTACGCTTTCAGCACACTTGACGCTGATATCGAGGTGGCCCTTCTCAAAGCCGAAGTTACCCGCCAGGCCACAGCAGCCGGAGTCGAGCCTGGTGGCATCGGCGCCGGATGCGTCGAGCAGTCGTTGGTCCGTGTCCCACCCGAGCACGGCATGGTGGTGGCAGTGCGCCTGCGCGATCACTGTGGTGCCGTCGAGCCGCGGTGGCTCCCAGCCGGGGGTGTGCTCGGTGAGCAGTTCGGCCAAGGTCACTGTTTGTCGCCGGAGGCGGGCGATATCGAGGTCCTCGGGCAGCAGGTCGACGGCGTCAGAACGGAACACGGCAGTACAGGAGGGCTCGAGGCCAACTACGAGGCCGCCGGCGCGAACGTGCTCGGCGAGATGGGCGGCGGTCCTTCTAAGGACACGTTTTGCCGTGTTCAGCTGCCCAGTCGAGATCCAGGTGAGCCCACAACATAGCGGTTCAGGGGGGATAGTCACAGACCAGCCGGCCGCTTCCAGCACATCTACGGCGGCGCGACCGATGCCTGGGTGGAAATGGTTCGTAAAGCTATCTGGCCACAGCAGTACGTTACCGTGGCGCCCGGGCGCGCCCGGAGGTCGGCTCTGCCACCATTGCTGCAATGTTTCGCCGGCGAACAATGGGATCTCACGGGGTGCGAGGCCTGCCGCACTGGTGGCAATGCGGCGTAGCAGGGGCGTATGGCTGAGAGTGTTGACTATAGGTGCGCTCTTTGTCCCTGCGATGACCCAGGAGAGGGCAGGGAGCCAGCCTAGGGCATAGTGGCAGCGAGGCCGGAGACGGCCGGCATAGTGGTGGGCCAAGAACTCTGCTTTGTAGGTTGCCATGTCAACGTTGACTGGACAGTCGCTCTTGCAGCCCTTGCATGCCAAGCAGAGATCAAGCGCGTCACGAACGGCGGTGGAACGCCAGCCATGTGTGATCGGCCCCTCTTCGTGGCCGTCGAGCATCTCGAACAGCAGGCGGGCCCGACCGCGGGTAGAGTGCTCTTCTTCGAGCGTGGCCTGGTAGGACGGGCACATTACGGCCCCTTTGGGATGGGCGTGCTGGCGGCACTTGCCTACGCCAACACAGCGGATTGCCGCCTTGACGAAGGAACCTCCATCTTCGGGGTAAGCAAAATGAAGGGACCCCTTCACGCGAGGAGACCAGGACGAACCGAGGCGCAAGTGCTTGTCGAGTGGCGCGGGAGCGACGATCTTGCCCGGGTTCATCATGTTGTCAGGGTCGAAGATCGCTTTCAGTTGGCCGAACGCGGTCACGATGCGGTCACCGAACATGCGAGGCAACAGCTCACCGCGCGACTGCCCATCTCCGTGTTCACCAGAAAACGACCCTTTATACGAGGCCACGAGGTCGGCGGCCGCCTCCATGAAGCGGCGGTACTTGGCGACGCCCTCGGCGTCGGTCATGACAAAGGGGATACGGGTATGCACGCAACCCTGCCCGAAGTGCCCGTAGAGGCTGGGTGCTGTTTCGTCGGCATAGCCGAACTTCTCGCAGAGCGAGTTTAGCTCTCGTAGGTACTTGCCGAGTTGGTCGGGGAGTACCGCGGAGTCCTCCCAACCTTCCCACGTGTCGCGTTCGCCCGGGACGTGTGCGGTGGCCCCCAAGCCGGCTTCGCGGGCCTGCCACAGCTCGTCCTCCTGCGAGGGATCGTCGAGGATCTCGACGTCCGGCTCATGCCCGGACTTACCCAGCGCGGCAAGCATCCCGCGGGCCGCTTCGTCAGCTTGCTCGCGGGTGTCCCCGCCAAATTGTATTAGCAGGAAACCGTTGCCCTTCGGCAGCTTGTCGAGGGGTCGGGAGTTCATCCTCCTCAGGCGTTGGTCGTGGATCAGGCGGTGGTCGACGCCTTCGAGCGCGAGCGGTTCGTGCGGGAGGATTGCGGTAAGGGCATCAGCTGCCGCAAATATGTCGTCGAAACCGAGCACCACGAGGGCGCGTTGCCTGATGACGGGTACAAGCTCGAGTTCGGCGCGCAGCACCGTGGCGAGGGTCGACTCGCTCCCGACCAGGCAGCCGGCCACGTCGAAGTGGCGTTCGGGAAGGAGCGAATCGAGGTTGTACCCAGACACGCGGCGCGGTATATCAGGGTACCTGGAACGGATCTCCTGAGCGTAGGCGTCGGTAAGCTCGCGCAGCTGCCGGTAAATCCGAGCCTGCTCGTCGCCGCCCCTTGCAATTTGAGCGTAGTCTTCGTCGCTTGTCTCTCCGCACCAAAAACGCGCCCCACGATAGAGGAGCACTTCGAGCCGAGCGATGTTGTCGACGACCTTTCCGGTGCGCTGCGCGGTGGCGCCGCAGGAATTGTTGCCGATCATCCCACCGAGCGTACAATTGGGATGGGTCGCGGGTTCAGGACCATAGCGCAAGCCGTAGGGTTCCAGTTCGCCGTTTAGCACGTCCAGCACGATGCCTGGTTCCACGATGCAGGTCCGCTTTTCGGAGTCGACCGACAGCAAGTGGTGGCAATACTTGGACCAATCGATCATCACGGCCGCGTTGGTGCATTGGCCAGCCAGGCTTGTCCCGCCACCCCGCGACACGATCGGAGCGCCGAACTGACGGCAGACACTGATGGCATCCGCTGCAGCCTCTACGTGGCGCGGTATGACTACGCCGATCGGGACCTGCCGGAAGTTGGAAGCGTCGGTCGAATAGGCGCCTCGGGTGGCGGCATCGAAGCGCACTTCGGCGTCCACCTGCCTCCGCAAGGCTCGTTCGAGGCGATCGAGGTCCACCTCGTCACTGGGCGGTACAAGGGTCACCGGCTCAGGAAGATAAGTGTCGCTCACAGCCATCCTTTCGTCGAGTAATTTTGGGCCTTGTGGGCGGTAAGCACTCAGCTGGCGAGATGTGATGTACGTGGTCGCCTCGTCGACGAGACGGCAGGAAGGCCCTTTGTCCTGGCTCCACCGCAAAGACAACGCCGGCCCGGACGTCAGCCGGGCTCACCGACTGGAGCAAGGCCCCACGGGCTCAACGGCGCTGAGGTCGGGACGCTGGGCGCGGTCGCACCAGCGTAGGAGATGCCGGTCTAACTCCTTTACGCTCGTGGCTCCGCACAACGCCATGGTCATTCGAGGCCAAACTCGGCCGCCCGCACCGCTTCCTCGGGACGTAGCACGCCCTTAAGAAGTAGCGGTCGGTCCCAGACCTGCCGGATCCACTTGAGGTCATCCCAGCTCACGCTGCCGTCGAACATGTCGTTGATCTTGTCCCTGGAACGATGGTCGGGCGGCCCGATGTTCGGGAAGCTGATCGCCTCGGAAGTTAGGAAGTGCCAGGCCCAAGTTGGGTGGAGGATGCCCTCCAAGAACGTGGGCAGTGACAGTTCAGGCGTCGGGAGGTCGAGGCCGCCACGTTTTTCTCTTTCTCGTAGAGCTCGTACGTTGGTGTCCACTGAAAGGAGCAGGGCCTGAAAGCCGGCGGCGTGCGCCCGCTCGACAGCTTTTTGTGCGTCCTGCCGGTCACCCCACGCGTACAGCTGGAACCAGAGCGGCCCTTTGGCCTGGGTCGCGATCTCTTCGATCGGGACTGTCGCCAGCGTAGAGATGCCGTAAGGAATGCCTGCGTGCCCCGCGGCACGTGCTACGGCACGTTCGCCTTCATGGTGGAAGAACCTGGGTGCCCCAACCGGCGACAGCACGATCGGGAAGGGGACTCGCTGGCCGAGGACCGTCGTGGTGGTGTCTACAGACGTCACGTCGCGGGGCTGGTCGGGCAAGAGTTCGATCGTGTCCAGCGCAGCCCGGTTGCGGTGGAGGGTGTACTCACCTTGGCCGCCATTGTCGAGATAGGCTCGCGCCGCCAAGGGCAGCCGCACCCGGGCGACACGGGCGACGTCATCGATACTGTAGCAGCGAGCGAGGGTAAAGGCGCCGTAGGGTGCGGTGGGCCTCTTGATTCGGAGAAGACGCACAGCTTCGGAGAACTTCATGGCCAAATTGCTACCTTCGGCTTAGCTGGCTAAGTAGGACCGGGGTGATCAAGCGATGGGTTGTGTGGATGGGGCCGGGCGCGGCAATGGAGCCGCAAGCGCCGCGCGCGGCAATAAACTCGGACGCCAAAGCCTTACTGGGTGGGAAGTCCTGTCCTAAGCCAGGGATGCCCTCGGGGTAGGCTCGCTCCTTCGTCGGGGCACATCGCCACTTATCCCTGGTCTTTTTTGTAGGCACTGTGAAGGAGTACCCGGTTGTGTGATCGCCAAACGCGCTCGGCCCCTCTGGGGACGCGGGAGCCTGGAGACGAAGGGGCAAACAGAGGTTCGTTCAAGGTGTGTGAGGTGAGGAGAGGTGGCTAGAAGTGAGCCCCCGGAAGTCGAGTCGCAGACATCAGGCCTGGAGGCCGGCGCGTGGTAGCCCATTGCGGTTTGGACTGGGCATACCCGGGTAGTGCAGTTACCCGTCCACAAGCCCCAGGAGGTGGCCGAGATGCACGAGCGCCAGGGTACATGTTTGAGCGATGTGCAAGTGGCAATCGGCGCCTACGGGGAGATCATCCGCTGGATCGGCGATATGGACGCCCCGACCAGGCGCTTCTTCGAGGGCATCTTGGCCATCGAAGAGGGGCACGTTGACGACATGTTCATGCTCCTCAAGTCCAACTAGCAGGAGGTCTGTTATGCCCCAGGACGCGTGGAACGAAAAGCGTGAACGCCAGTACGAGCACATTAAAGAAGGCCTCGAGCAAAGGGGTAAGAGCGAGGGTCTCGCCAAGGAGATCGCGGCGCGTACCGTCAACAAGGAAAGAGCCCGCAGTGGTGAAGCCAGAAACGCGAGCCGCACCTCGACCGATGACATTTCCTCAGGCCGGCGAGGTGGGCTCCGCTCGCACCGCGGCGAAGGGGGACGTACTTATGACCAGCTCTATAACGAGGCCCGCCAGCGGAACCTTCCGGGGCGCTCCAAGATGACCAAGCACCAGCTCGAGCAGGCCCTGCGCGGGTAATCGGGTAGGCCCTGCGCGGGTAGGCCCTGCGCGGGGGTCATCGAGGAGAGCACGCGTCAGGAAGGTGCGAGTGCGTTGCCGGTCAATGGCCCTGTTGTTTTCTGACGAAAAGTTCCCGCCAGTTGTTTGCCTCCACTGCTATGCCGAACTTTCTGGCAGCTGTAGTGATGCGCTCCCAGGCCTCGTCCCTCTCCCGGTCAGAGACCCCTTCGACCTGATCGAAGCGCGCAATCGCATTGCGCACGTGGGAAGCATCAATAAGGGGTTCCTTGCGCTCTTTGGGAAAGGCGAACTGGCTCGCGGGTAGCCTATCTTTTTCTGCTGTGCTGAGCCCAGAGGAGGTGGGCACGTCGGCGTCTCGACCCTGACCGCGCGGTACCTGTCGAGCGCGCTTCAGATTTCTCGGGGCTGCTTCTTTCTGCTTTTCGGTTGCCATGTGCTTGTGCTACCCAGGAGGCGGCGGACGAAACGGCTAGGTCAGACCACGTTGCGTGGGGCTCGGTTCTATCGGCTCACTTGGGC
>DAHWQF010000759.1 GCA_027334785.1 Acidimicrobiaceae bacterium | reverse complement strand
CCGGCGAGCTCCCGGGTCGAGGTGAAATAGTCGACCAGGGTCATGTAGGGGTCAGCCGGCCTGCCGTAGCGGTCGAACAGCGCCTGGGCGTGCTCCATCAAGGAGGCGACGACCCTTATCTCGACGGCGCCAAGCTTGCAGCAGCTCAGTCCAAACTGGTCGGGCTACGTCCTGGTGGGTCAAGAGTTCAACGAAGTATCCGGGACTTTCACTGCCTCGTTCCTGGTTTCTGGTACGCCCTACAACGAGGCGATGGACGAATGGGTCGGGATAGATGGTGTGAGCACCTCTAGCGGGACGCTCCCCGGCTCGCAGGACCTCATACAAGCCGGGATTATGGAGAGCATGGTGCCTTGCAACGGACCGTGCAAGATCTCAGCGGCCCCAGCAATTCGGGCGAGTTTTGTATCTGCCCGTGGACGTTCCTCATCATGAACGGCCAGACACAGGGGGGCCCGGCCCCCAGTCTGACCGTCAACGAGGGCGACTCCGTCTTTGTAGAAATCTCGCAGGTCAGCGGTACTGAATGCGCCATTTACATGGCCGACCAGACTTTAGGTCAGTCGTGGGAATACACTGTGACTTACACGGGGACTGGGTCTTCTGCTGAACGGATCGTCGAGGACCCAGTGACATCGGGGCAGGGGTGCGACGTTGTGGTAAACGACGGCTTAGGTCAGTGCCCTATGGCGCCTTATTACCCTTTGGTGAGCTTCACCGGGCTAGGTGTCAATAATGCCGAGGCGAGCACGTATACCAGGTACGAAACCACCTTCGTTAACAGCTCCGACAACGCGATATCTGCCCCATCAGTACAGGCTTCCGACGGTTCGTTCACTGTCACCTACACCGGACCACCCAATGGCGCTGGGCCCGGCACCGCCCAGTTGAAGGCGCACGGCCATATAGGCCACACGCTCGCGACGCCATAGATAGCCACCGCTCCGTGCCGAGCTCACCCCGCGCTCCGACTCCGAGCCGCCAGCAACTCGGTTTGGCCCAAGTTCGGCGACCGCCACGATGGCCCGGTGACCGGCGCGGCCCTTGGCGAGCGGACAGTAGACGGCCACGCGCGTGATCGGCCCTCGGCCACCTGGCCCACTAAAATCGTCTTCTCTAGGCTTAGAGAAAGGGAAGGGCATGGGCTCAAAGGGGAGCTCGATAGGCGGTTTGCTCGTATCGAGGAGGACTTGGCGCAGGCGCCTGACCGCAGGATAGAGGTCGGCACGGAAGTGCATGGCAAGAGCTTCCAGGAAACACTGAGCGATGGTCTTAGCAAGCTCATGGCCGTCGTGGCCTCGCCGAT
Source organism: Acidimicrobiaceae bacterium (assembly GCA_027334785.1). Classification (GTDB taxonomy): domain Bacteria; phylum Actinomycetota; class Acidimicrobiia; order Acidimicrobiales; family Palsa-688; genus JAJZYO01. The sequence goes on along the minus strand of DAHWQF010000759.1, from coordinate 288 downwards.
AGGAGTCCTCGTCACACTCGGCGAGGCGTTGATCGCCATCACCAAGGAAGGCCGGTAGCAACACTGCCCACATACGAGTGAGCACCTACGCCGTTTCGCTGGCGTAGCGCCAGCGACCGAAGCCCAGGCAGCCCAGCTCGACACCCGGCGAACCGCGGCTATCATCGCCGAGGTGGCCCAGCCCTTTGACAGAGCCGAAGTTGCTCGCTTGCTCGGGGTGAGCCCTCCCGTGTGTCCCACCGCCAGGCCGAAGGCGACCTGTACTCGTTCAGGGTCAGGAACGGGCGG
>DAHWQF010000758.1 GCA_027334785.1 Acidimicrobiaceae bacterium | reverse complement strand
AAGGGACGCCTAACCATGCCAGTTCTCATCGAGGCGACCGGCCTCGTCAAACGCTTCAGGAAAGTTACCGCTCTGGACGGCCTCGGGCACCACGCCGGCGGCCCCGCCAAGAGCGGCGCGGCGGGTCGTTCGAGCGGGCCTCTCGGCCCGGGCCGGGCGGGCGAAGCTCGGAGCCCCCGCCTCCCACAGGAGAAAGACAGGCAGCGCGACATGGAGGAGGCCCGGCGATGACTGCTACCTCGCTACCGATGGGCGCCGGCCGCGTGGCGCCAACAGCCAACCAGGGCGCCTCTTTCCCCGCGGCCACGCTCACCATCACCGCCCGGACCGTCAAAAAGACCGTCCGCACGCCGAGCCTCATGATCGGCGGGACGGTGTCGGGGGTCATGTTCTTGCTCATCTTCCGCTACGTGTTCGGAGGGGCCATCGGGCATACCGGCGGCCTCTCCTATGTGGACTTCGTCGCCCCCGGGTTCATCGTGACGAGCGTGCTCTTCGGTGCCATGAGCGCCGGCACCGGGGTGGCCGAGGACGTCCAGGCCGGCCTCGTGGACAGGCTCCGCAGCCTCCCGGTGCGGGGCGCTTCCATCGTCTGCGGGCGGGCGGCCGGGGACACCTTGCTCACCGCCTGGGGCCTCCTCGTCACCACTGGGGTCAGCTTCGCCGTGGGCTTTCGCGTCCATGGCGGTGCCGGCCCAGCCCTTGGCGCCTTCGGGCTGGCCGTCGTCTACGCCCTCGCCTTTTGCTGGCTGTTCGCCGCCCTCGGCTTCTTCGCCGGGAGCGCCCAGGGGGCGCAATCGCTGTCGTTCCTCGTGTTCCCGCTCACGTTTGTGTCGAGCGCCTACGTGCCGGTGTCAACGATGCCTTCGTGGATGCGGGCTTTTGCCAACCACCAGCCGGTGACGGTGATGGTCGACACCGCCCGCATACTGGCGGAGGGCCACTCCGCGACGCTCGCGCTCGGCCACGGGCTCGGGTACTACCTGCCGGCGTCTCTCGTCTGGAGCGCCGGCATTGTCGCCGTCTGCGTGCCCGTGGCCGTATGGAGGCTGCACCGAAGCTGAGCGCCGGCGTCACCAGCTGAGCGCCGGCGGCACCAGAGCTGTTCGGTCTAGCTGCGCCGAGGGAGAAGGCCCTGGAGCAGCACCTCGACGACGCCAGCCACAAAATCTTCGTCCGGGCGGAGGCCGAGCACCTCCGGCCCGAGCCAGACGTCGAGGTAAGCCTTGGAGAAGGCCGCGCCCAAGAGGGCGGCCGCAGCGCCGTCGGACGGCAGCCCCGAACCGAGACGCCCGAGCTCGCCTTCCGCCCGCAGGTACTGTTCGAGCTGCTTCAAGGAATGGACCGGGCCCCTGTTTTTGGCGTTGAAGCGCTGCTTTTGCTGCTCACGAAGCTCGGGGTCTACGATCGACCCACCCACAAAGGGCAGCACGGCGCGGAAAAACCGCAACGCTGCCACGCCAAACAGGCAGAGCGTTTCGCGGACAGTCCCCTCCCCCGCGAGCCCTGGAAGCCCGGCCACCAGGGGGAGGAACTCGGGGGCGCTGGCGGCCAGCAGTTCGTGGAAAAGCTCGTGCTTGTCCTCGAAATGCCGGTA
>DAHWQF010000757.1 GCA_027334785.1 Acidimicrobiaceae bacterium | reverse complement strand
TGCTCGCCCCGCCGCCCAACAAGACGACGACGAACAAGATGAGCCCGAGGGGCCCGGCCAGCACGACAAAGGCGACGGTGCTGTTGGGCGTCACCGGCCCAAGCCCCCTTCTCCCAAGCCCCCTTCGTCCAAGTGCCCTTTACCCAAGCCCTGCCGGCGCACTGGCAGCGGGCCGCGCGCGGCCCCGGCGCCGGGGCCGCCCCGGGGCGGCCACCCCGGGCGTACGACGCCAAGTTTGCGGTGCCACTGGGCCTTGAGCGTGCCGGAGACCTCACTGGCGCTCAGGCCCGCCGCGAGCCCGGCCTCGGTGAGCTCGGCGCGCACCTGGGCTTCGTCGAGCCAGCCCGTGTTGCAGATCTCGAAGAGGTTGGCTGCCGCTTGGAACAACACGACGTTGCGCTCCCCCTCGCCGGCCGAGCGGACCCGGCGCACCTCGGCACCCAAGGCGGCGGCCGCCCTCTTCTCGGGGGCGCTGGAGGGCGAGGCTGCCAGGTGGCCCCTCGCCACCGGCTCACGTGGCACCGCCACCACGGCCCAGGCGGGGGCACCGGCCAGGGCGTCGTCGCTCGCCACCCACTGGTAGCGGCCGAAGCGGGGGGCGCCGGTCGCTGGGTCGGGGCTTGTCGGCCGGACGGAGGGGGCGACGATGATGTAGCCCCGGTCCCCTCTGACGTCTATGCCAGGCGTCGAGCCCACGCCGGCGAGCGAGCCGGTCGTGTTGGCCACATGCCGGCCTTCAGGGGCCCGGTAGAAAAGGTGCCAGCCGCCGCTCCGGGTCCTCGCCGTCAAGGTCGGGGGGAAGGCGTGGCCGGCCGCCTCAAGCGCCTTCTGGGTGAGGTCCCCTTCGTGGTGGGGGTCGATGTCGACCACGACCAGGCCCGAGGCCTGGCCGGTGGCGACGCCGACGTTGGCGTGGGGCTGCCAGTGCCACCAGTCCCGGAGCTGGCGGGCGTCGGTCGTCGCCCGCTCGGTCCAGCGCACGAGGGGGTGCTTGCCGGGCTCCTCGCAGGCCGCGCCCCGCTTGCAGGCGCAGTTGCCGGTCGCGAGGTCGACGGGCGCCACGGGGAAGACCGGCCACCCGAGGGCGGCGTAGGCCAGGGCGGCATCGAGCGGGCCCTGCCCGTTCAGCGCCGCTAGCTGCTCGCCCGTGACCGGCACCGGCCCCTCCCCTGTCGCTCAGCCCTTCGGGAGGCCCACGTAGGCCCCCGGCAAGGCTAGACCACTCACAGTTGGGTTAGGTTAGCTCATATCTCCACTGGAGGTGGGGATCACTCAGGCGGGGGCCCACCAGGTTTGCGTGGAGGCCCGAGGTCCTCCAGCTCGTAGCCGTGGGGGTAGACGTCCCTGCCCGAGCGGCCCGGGCGGAACCGGGGCTCGGTTCGTACCGGCCGCCTCCGGACGACCGCCCTCCGAGCGGCCATGGCCAGGGCGAAGGCCCGCCTGGCCGCCGGGGCCGGTACCGGTAGCGACAGGGCCTCGCAGAGGCGGTCGTCCACCATCAGGCGTACGAGCGCCGGCGTCGCCCAGCGGGCCCCTTTGGGCATCCTCGTGGCGAGCACGTCCCGTGTCGCCCGCATGAGGCTCGCGCTCTCTGGGGAGGGGG
>DAHWQF010000756.1 GCA_027334785.1 Acidimicrobiaceae bacterium | reverse complement strand
ATTCGCGCGTGCGCGTTGGGCTCGCGGGCCGCGGCTTCGTTAGGGAAGGCTGGCTGAGTGCGGCCGCTTCGACATCCCACGAACAATCGTTCGGTGAGCGTCCTGGGCGGCCAGGGCTGGCTCAAGCCCTCCGACCTCGGGTTGGCAACCGGCGCTTTGTTCGCCTCGTGCACCGGCCGGTTACATCTTTGGCCGTCGATGTGGGCGGCCGGACGTTCCGGTTCCAGCTCGGCGGCCGGTAGGCGGGAACCAAGTCGCCGCGGGGTACAAAGAGCCGCACCCACGTTTAGTTCTCATAGGGACGGGGGAACCAAGCCATGTCCCGACGGCGTTGGTAATTGCCTGGGCAGAGCGCGGTTCGTCAGCCAGGACGGCCCAGGGGGCTCGCGCAAGACTACCCTCTTGATAATGGCACCTTTGCTTTTGGCAGGGGCACTGGTCCATTTGGGCCGGCCAGGTGGCGCCGGAACGGCCTCGGCAGACCCGTCTTTCGCAGTCGACGGCAGGTGGAGTGTCGTGAGGACCAAGGTGCCCAACCTGTTCGGCGCGAGGTCGGTCGTCCGGCATCCCTGAGACGAGGTGCTTTCTCCCCGTCGCCCGCTTCAGCGCCGCTCAGGTCGTCCCCCACCACTTGGGACTTGTCGTTATGGCCTCGACCGTGACAGGCCTGCCCCGGAAGCTCCTGGCGGGCCCTCTTCGACCTCCAACGCCACCAACGGTCAGGGCCGGGCGCGCAGCCGCCAAAGGAACTCCGCCGGGGTGACGACAGCGCGCCGATGTCCTCCAAGCCAAGGAGGTGCGCGTCACCCGAGACGAGCGCTTCGACTTGGGCTACGCCTACAAGCGCGACGAGGAGCTCGTCGTCTGGGTCCTGGACCCGCTGAGCCCGCGCAGCGGGAGGGTCTGTGACCTCGTCGGCTATGCGCCGGAGGTCGCCCACGAAGCGCTCGGCCTCCTCCCCTGTAAACCAGCGGCGGAACTTGGCACGTGCCAGCACCTCGCCGAGCTCCTCCACGAGCAAGGGCGAGACCACCGGTTCCCATCTGCGGTCAAGCGCCTCGTTAAGATAAGGCGTCGTGGGCCCTCGTCAGGTGGGCCGGGCGGCCGTCCGCGAAGGCGAGCATGGTGCCGACGAGCAGGCTCCGCACGGGCAGCTGGCGGGCCCGCACGCCGACCGGGAGGCGCCCTTCCAGCCAGGGGGCTGCCCCCGAGGTGTCGACCAGCGCCTCCAGGCGCCCGAGCAGGCCCTCTTTGTCCAGGGTGCCTTCCCCCCGAGCAGCGCCACCGCCTCTTCTTCGCCCGCCGGCGGCAGCCGGGCGGCGATGTCGCCCAGGCGCTGGGAGCAGGAGGACCCGGCGGCGGCCATGAACGCCTGCAGGCCGATGAGCGACGCCACCTCGGCGAGCCAGGTGGCCCTGAGGCGCGCCACCTCGAGGCGTGGCAGCCCCGAGCCCCCCTCGAGCGAGGCGACGAGGGGCGTCGAGAGGTTGTGCCTGGCGAGGCTGCCCCCCGAGACGAGGAGCCCTCCCCCCGCCCATGCCGCGGCCCCGAGGAGCCTCGCTTGGTAGCGCCATAGGACCGGCACCGCCCGGGGGCGTGGGCCTTGTACGCGG
>DAHWQF010000755.1 GCA_027334785.1 Acidimicrobiaceae bacterium | reverse complement strand
TAGCGGGCCGTGGCGCACGACGTCCCGGCCCCGCCCGGCTTGGCCGAGGGCGAGGCGAACGTGCTATGCGGGCTTGCGGCTAAAGCTGCTCCTCCGAGGCCGGCCCAGGTCACGGTCATAAGGCCGAGCGCGCCCGCTGCCGGGCCGAGGCGTCTCGTCACGGTTTTACCTGAGCTGCGGCCGGCACCGTGCCCGGTTGGTTTTGTCGTTGTCATTATTTAGTGCCTCCGTATTTTTGTGCTGGGCCCAACGTGTGTTGAGCCCCACGTTTCGTGCCAATGTGTCGCTCGGCCAGCGCGCACCTGCCGAGCACGGTTCGCTGACAGCTGCTTTTGGTTGCCTGCGACTGCTCCGGGTTGCCCGACAGCCCCGTTTGTCGTGGTGAAGCATCGGCAAGTGGTCAGGTCTATGGCGTTGGCGCTTGGGCAACCCTCGCCCTGGACGTTAGGGACGGCGCGCACCCACAGCGCACCCATGCCCCCCGGCCAGGCTTGACGTCGCGCCTACCCCTCCAGCGGCGTCCTTTGCCCCCAGCCCGGTCAGCCCCCAGCCCGGTCAGCCCCCAGCCCGCCTGCCCGGTCCTCCCTCGGGGCCGGAACGAGAGCCCAGGGCGAGGTGGGCCCGTACTACGACGCCGACAAGGGTCACCCAGAGGATGGCCAGGACGCCGAGCAGTACCCCGGCGACCCAACGGCCAATGACCCCGTCGGGCCGCGATGCCTCGACCGTGCCAGCGAAAGGATGGGAGGCGCTTAGGGCTGTGAAGCTCGCGGTTGCCGGCCCGAGGGTGCTCCCTCCAGGGCTGGTGGCGGTGGCGACGAGGGCCTGGCTGCCGGTCCACGTAGGACGGTAGGTGAGGGTGGCCTCACCCGCTGCGTCGGTCGCGGCTGACCCGAGAGCGAGCAGGGGTGCCCCCGAGAACTGCTCTACGTGCACGGAAAAGCTGACCTGGTACCCAGCGAGCGGGACGGGGCCGGCCGAGGTGCGCTTCGCTGGTCGTTCCAGCGTGGCAACGAGCATGATCGCGCCATGCTGGTGCGGGGCTGTCTTGGCGACGAGTTGGAGGGAAGGCCCCCGCGCGACCGCACCGGCCACCGGGGTGCCGCCTGCCATGAGAGCCGTGTACGCCAGAACTACTGCCAGCCCGGAGGCGAGTACGGCTCCGAAGGACCGCAGAGCGCTCACCAGGAGGCCTCCGGCTCCGGGCCGTTGTCTGAATCAGATGTACGCGTGAAGCCAGCCCGGCCAAGGCCCGGGGCGTCGCCATCGCCGGGCGCATCCGAGGCCACTGTGGTCCCGGCCGACGCCTCAAGGCCGGCCAGCTCAAGGCCAGCCAGTCCCTGCATTAAATCTTCGAAGCCTTCGTTCTCGGCCAGTTCCTCCATCTCTGCGATCGGCAGCACCGGCACGAACCGGAACAGGACGAGCAGCGCCAAGGGGATCGCGGCGGTCGCGGCCAGGGTGATCGAGATCGGCACCCAGGTGAAGTGGTAGGTGCCCCAGTCCCGGGCCAGCACGCCAGTCGCGGCGAGGGGAGAGCGTAGGAGCGGCTCGGTCGCTGGAGGTATAACGATGACGAGGCGTTTGACCCACATGGCGAACACGACGAGACCGGAGGCGACCA
>DAHWQF010000754.1 GCA_027334785.1 Acidimicrobiaceae bacterium | reverse complement strand
CCGTTTGCCGTCTCCATGCCGTCCAAGGCGAGCGCGGGACAGGAGCTCCTCGACAACTTCCATGCGATCATGCAGCCCAACTCGGTCAAGACGACCCTCGCGTACGAGAAGGTGTTCGAGCGGCTCCGCCCGATGGCGGAGGGCGGGGTTGCGGCGTCCGGCGAGGTCCCGGCGTTGTTCACGTCCCTGGCCGGAGCGCTCCACATGACCCAACCCCAGCTCGCGTCGTACCTGAGCGCCAACTTCCCGACAATGGCCAAGCTGCTCGCGACCTTCCCGTCGCTCACGCCGGTCTTCCGGAAGGTGCCCCCTGGGCTCGACTGGTACGCGCCCATCGTGAGCACCCTGCGGGCCAACGTCGCCAACTACTCGAAGGCCGACAGCCTCCCCAACCTGAATGCGCTCACGTGGGCCTTCGTCGTGCCCGGCGGGCTCTTGGTCATCCTCGCCGGGCTGGGCATCGCCGGCGCCTACCGACCGCGCCGGCTGAAGGCACAAGTGGCTCCGGCGGCAACGGAGCACGAGCGCGCTGCGTAGGCACGTCGCTGCGTGACGGGGACGGCGGCGTCGACCCAGGGGCAGGTCAGCAGGCGAGGGCAGGTCGGCAGGCGAGGGCAGGTCAGCAGGCGAGGTCCTGGTCGAAGGGGCTGTTCCCGTACTGCACCAGCCACACCGGGCCGGGCGTGAACAGGCTGCTGCTGCACCACTGGGTTGCCGGCGGCGCGTTGGGACGCGCCTGCCACTGGGGAACGGGCGGCGAGTAGGACCCGACGATGAGCGGCCACTGGTAGCTGTTGGAGTAGACGCCGGCCTGGATGCCGAGGCTGGTCAGGGCGTCGATGGCCCCGGCCACCACCCGGCTGTTGGCGGCCGTGTCGGCGCTCCACAGCGGGGTGCTGGTCCCGGCGGGCCGCTCGACGTCGAGCCACCAGACGTCCGACGAGACCCCCTGGCTGGACGCGTAGCGGTAGGCGTCCTGCACGAGGTTCCAGCCGTAGTTGTAGCCCTGGCACGAGGCGTCGCCCGCGGCGCAGGTGCCCGCCGGCCCGGTGCCGGCCTGGGCGGGTGTGCCGAAGGCCGGCGAGGAGAGCTTGACGTACAGCGAGACGGTGGCCGATCCGAACCAGGCGACCTCGCTGGCGAGGCACGGGTTGTGGGTGAAGGTCCGTGAGCCGCCCACCCCGACGGCGGCGAGCGAGAACGGCGGCGGGGGGTACGTCCCGCCGCATTGCGGCCAGGAGATGTCGTAGCCGGTGGTACCCGGTACGTACGGGTCCAGGCTGCTCGTGACCGCCATCCCCACGATCGGGGCCGGCAGCAACGTGGAGGAGAGGGAGCCCCGGAAGAGCGCGTCGCCAAAGGTGAAGATGCCGCCGTCACTGGCGACCAGCCAGTAGCCGTGGCCGTCGGGGGTGGCCGCCATCCCGACGATGGGGCGGTTCAGGGGATGGGCGCCGGTCGAGCCGTAGAACCCGGCGTCGCCGAAGGTGAAGATGCCGCCGTCACTGGCGACCAGCCAGTAGCCGTGGCCGTCGGGGGTGGCCGCCATCCCCACGATGGGCCGGTTGAGCGCCATGGCCCCCGTCGAGCCGTAGAACCCGGCGTCGCCGAAGGTGAAGATGCCGCCGTCACTGGCGA
>DAHWQF010000753.1 GCA_027334785.1 Acidimicrobiaceae bacterium | reverse complement strand
ATGCCCAGCGACGAGTCGGACGAGTTGGGCGAAGAGAACCGCCGCCAATCGTTGCGTGGCCCCAGTTGCCCTCTGCCAAGAAGGCGGCCGAACCGTGCTCCTTAGTGCTCTGGGTCATAATTTCGATCACGTATTGGGGGCCTCAGGCAGCGGCCTGGTAGTCAGGCTTGTCGGCCAGCTTCTTCATGAGCAGGGCCAAGTCGTGGCGTGTGAACTTCCACTCAAAGGGGGCAGCCGCCTGTTCGTAGCGGCGCTCGAATGCGACGAGCCGGGCTGCGACCTCGGCAAGGTCTGTGAAGTCATTCGGGTGCGGCTCCCCTGGAGTGACACGCCGGGCACTGAGCAAGGAGGGCCCGGCAGGCGCTACGGAGGCCGTCCATGGCGGTTGTAGCTACCAACCCCGCCGCCGGCCGTCCGTAGCCGTCGGCGGGGTTGGTGCCGGGCGTGGCGCCAGCGCGAGTTGAGATCCACCACTCCTGCTCCCGGCTGTGGGAAAATTCTGGTAGTGGTGCGCTACCAGAAGAGGAGAAGGTAATGTATGGTCATCAAGGCGAACGGTCAACCTCGGGCGTCCCGCTACCTGCGGGGCTCGGTAGTGGTCAACCGGCGTCGCTGCGGCAAGCCGACCTGCCGCTGCGCGGCGGGGACGGCTCTCCACGAGACGACGGTGCTCAGTTACTCGCAGGCCGGCCGGACGAAGTTCCTGACCTTGAGGCCCGAACAGGTGCCGGCGGTGCGGGCCGCGGTGGGCCGCTACAGGGCCGCTCAGGCGGGACTGGAGGAGAAGGCGAACGCCGCTCTGGCGGAGCTGGTGGAGGCGTCGCGCCCGAAGGGCCGGCCAGCCTAGCTGGACCTTTCGAGCGTTCCCGCCTGCTCTTCGAAGAAGTCGTCGGGTTCCTCGGGGGCGAAGAGGCCGCCTCGATGACCCACGCCGAGCTCGAGGACCGCCTCTCCGCCGACGCGCGTGAGGTCTTCCGCCAGCTGTTCCAAGACCACGTGGACCTGAGGGCCGAGCACGAGGAGCGCCTGGAGGGCGTGGCAGGGGCCGCGGGCGCCGTCCACGGCGCCGTCGAGGCCGGCCACGACCGTCCCCTGGCCACCGTGTTCGGCGGGGTCGAGGTGAGCCGCCTCGCCTACCGCCACCGGGGCGAGAAGAACCTCTACCCTGCCGACGCTTCCCTCAACCTGCCGGTGGAGCTCCACTCCCACGGGCTCAGGCGCATGGCCGCCGTGGAGTCCACCCGGGGCTCCTTCGACGAGGCCGTGACGGCGGTAGAGCGCGCCACGGGCCAGCACGTCCCCAAACGCCAGGTGGAGGGACTGGCCAAGCGTGCCGCCGTTGACTTCGAGGCCTTCTACGAGCAAGCCGAACGTGCCCGGGCCGGCCCCGACGACGTGCTCGTCATCTCCGCGGACGGCAAGGGCATCGTCATGAGGCCCGAGGCCCTGCGCCCCGGCACGGCAAAAGCGGCTGCCGAGAGCGCGAACAAACTGGCGACCCGCCTGTCCAAAGGCGAGAAGCGCAACCGTAAACGGATGGCGGAGGTGGGGGCCGTGTACGACGTTTCACCAGTGCCACGGCGCCCCGAGGACATCATGGGGGAGAAAAATGTTCCCGCCCCGGTGGCCAAGGCCAAGTGGC
>DAHWQF010000752.1 GCA_027334785.1 Acidimicrobiaceae bacterium | reverse complement strand
GGCGCGGGCGCAGCATATCCGTGGCAGGTGGTCACCTCGGCCGACTCCACGACCGGCCGCCCGGCAGAGCAGGTGCTCGTTGCCGTGCAGCCGCCTCCGCATGGTTCGACGAGCGGGCCGGTCACCGTCTTCTCGGAGGGCCGCGCCGGCACGCCCGGGCACTGGACCTGCGACGAGGAGAAGCTCGCGACCGTGATGGACGGACCGGTGATCAATGGCCCTGCTCCAGGCACATGGAAGACCTACCCCTCTCCATCCTGGGCGAAGGGCCTCTACGTCTCGATGGCCGGGGCGGCCGGCCAGGGATGCGAGAACGTCCCCGTCGGAGGCCCCAGCGTGTGCGCGTACGACATATCCCACCAGGTGCCCCAGGCGGGGTCCGGCGCCGAGTACACCGCATTGGTGCCCCTTCCCTCTGCGGTTGGCGGCACCCTCGGCATCGGCGTAGGAGCCCAGCCGGCGCCCAGCGTCCCGCCGGGCCAGGTGCCCGCTCTGGACCGGGGCGACAGCTCCTCCTTCGGGTACGGCGGGCCCAGCGGCTGGACTCCCTCCACCTCGAGTGGGCTCGTTGGCTGGCTGGCGCGCCAGCTCCACGGGGCGGACCCGACGGCTTCGTTCCCTGGCGGTGGGGCCACCATGGTCTATTGGTGCCCGCCTACCTCGGGCGGCGCCCCGGTTCCGTCGTGCACGCCGAGCACGCCGGGGGCCACGGCCCTCGCAATCGCGGGCGGCGGCGGGGGGAGCGGCAGCGACGGCGCCACGTTCCTCACTGCCACCATCTACCTGGGAGGCAACGGGGGGAGCGGGGGCACGGGCTTCGCTGGCCTCAAGTCCGTTCCTGGGGCGGGAACCTGGAAGTCCTGCAGCGCCTCGGCTGGCTGCCAGGCCCCCGGATCGCAGGGCACCGGCGGCAGCGGCATACCTCTCATCGGGCCAGCAGGCGGCGCGGGTGGATGTGGCGGTGAACAGGTGGGATGCAACCCGAACGCGTCAGGTCTTCTGGATGGTCAGCCGGAGCCCGCTTCGGTGGGCAGTTGCAATATCGACGTGAGCCTTCTCAACTTGCTGAACGTGAAGATCCCCTACAGCGGCGGCGGCGGGGGCGGTGGCTACGAGGCCGGGTACCAGGGCACCGTCGGCACCCAGGGTATCCTCAACTTTCTCTGTGACTCCATAGGGGGATCGGGTGGCGGCGGGGGCGGCGCGTCGTACCTCGAGCAGGGAGCGCAGATCATGCCGCTTTCCAGGATGACCGAACAGGGCCAGGGATTTGCCCAGCTTTGGTTCGAGGCGGCGAGCGCTCCGCCGTCGCCAGGCGCTCCACCGTCGCCAGGTCCCCTTTCGTGCGGCCCCCTCTACACGGCACGTGCGCATCAGGCAGAGGATGCGGCGGTGCTGGTCCAAGGCGCTTCTGGTGCGAGCAACTCGAACGCCCGGGGAGGTGCCGGAGCGGTGTTTCCCGCCGTAGTCCAGGTTCCCGCGGGTGAGTCGCTTGTCGCATCGTGCAGTGCAGCGACCGGTGGGAGCGGTGGGGACGGGCAGGTGACACCGACCCCGGCAGGCAGCGGGGGGTATGCCACGGAGCTGTGCCTGGCGAAGGGGCACTCGGGCAGTTGCGTCTCGGGGGCCACAGCCCTCGTCGTCGCTGGCGGCGGTGGGG
>DAHWQF010000751.1 GCA_027334785.1 Acidimicrobiaceae bacterium | reverse complement strand
AACCATCTCGCTCTCTTGGGAAAGAACACCGGGGCCGTCAACGGGAGCGTTCCGCTGCGAGCCGAGGGTGGTCATTGGCGACAGCGACGTACGGATCGATGAGGCCGGAGCCGGCGCATGGGAGGTGCTTTCCAGCGTCACCTTGTTACCGGCAAGTCTTGATGAGTACGTAGGGGGCTGGTCCGGCGGCGGTAGTTGACCATGGAGTCGCCGGGTGGGCGGGCTGGACGGCAGGACGTGGGGGGAGGGAGGATCGCGTCGACCACTACTTCGTACGCGACAGGGCCCCCTCCCGCTCTTCAGCTGGTCACTGACGGGAGAGGGCCGGGAAGGGCTGTTGCCGGTGACCATGGTATGGCCGACGCCGTTGAGCGTCGAGGACTATGTGAGAGGCGGACGGGAGGTCCTGGTCCCTCGGCTCGTCTGCCCCGATTGCGGCGAAGTGATGACGTTCTGGGGCTGGTACGAGCGTTACCTGCGAGCACATGGGCTGGGCAGCGAGTGCGAGGTGGTCGTCCGCCGCGAGCGCTGTCGCCCCTGCGCCAGGTCGCACGCAGTACTGCCGAATTTCGTGACGAAGGGACGGCTGGACTCGGCGGAGGTGATCGGGCCGGCGCTGGAGGAGACGCAGGAGCACGGGGTGCGCCCGACGGCGAGACGCACCGGGGTCCCGCACACGACGCTTCGCAGCTGGCTGCGGCGCTTCGAGGCCAGGGCCGAAATGCTCGCTGTCGTCTTCTCCCGCTTCTGCGTGGCCTGGGGCGACCTGGCCCCGCGCATAGCGGAGAGCGGTGTGCCTGCCGCCTTCGCAGCGGCCAGGGCCGCCTGGGCGACGGCGCGACGGCGCCTCGGCAAGGGGGCGGGGGCACTGTGGCGCTTCGCCAACTCCGTGGTCGGCGCCGAGCTGCTCACCACCAACACGGACCTGCCCTCGACGGCCTCCTGAAAATCGTTTTTGATGCCTTGTTAGCGGGCGGCCGAGAGCCGGGCGCCCGAAAGGAGGCACCTGGTGCGAGAAAACAAGGCAAAAAAGGCTGAGGAGGTCGCCCTCTTCCGCTATACCGTCATTTCCGAGGCCATAAGCGAGAAACTGAGCCCCGCGGAGCGCGGGATGGCCGTGCGGGCAATCGCCGCGGGGACCTGGGTTACCCCCGAGGGCACCGAACGGTCCTTCTCCCGCAAGACGGTCGACCGCTGGGCCCAGGCCTACAAGGCCCACGGTCTGGCCGGCTTGGAGCCTGTCCCGCGTGCCGACAAAGGACGGCCCCGCGCGGAGCTCGCAACCTGGTTGGCCGAGGCCGCCCGGATGCGCAGAGAACTGCCTGCCCGCTCGTCGTCCCAGATCGTGGACGCGATCGGCCGGGCGCACCGGGTCGTGCTCTCGGAGCGTACGGTGCGCGAGCACCTCCAGCGCCTCGGGCTCTCCCGTCGGGCGCTCTCGGCCGAGCCGGCGAAGGCCTTCGGGCGCTATGAGGCTTCCCGGTCCAACGAGATCTGGATCGGCGACGTGCTGCATGGGCCGTTCGTCCCCCACCCGAGGGTGCCAGGCTCCAAGAGGGCCAAGCTCTTTTTGCTTGTCGATGACTACTCCCGGCTGCTCGTGTACGGGCACTGGATGGCCGAGGAGAACACGAGGGCAGGCCAGGACGTGCTGCGCTCGG
>DAHWQF010000750.1 GCA_027334785.1 Acidimicrobiaceae bacterium | reverse complement strand
CACCCGCCGATCCCACGGGTAGCCCCTTGGTCATACGGGCATTGCCCCGCATCGGCGCCCAGCCTGACTGGCGCGCCACTCACCCCCACATATACCCCGTGAACGAACGTCCGAGGCTCCAGGTCCGTACCGCCAGCTCGACCTATCTGGTCGACCTGGACGAGGGCTGGGCCGCCCGCCAGCCAGGGCCCGACGCGGCAGGGCTGCGCCGCGACGCCGAGCGCCTCCGCCTACTCGGCCTGGCCCGCCCCATCTGCCTCGGCGAGCCCATGTGCCTGGTGCTGGCCGGCCTGGCCGGGCCCGGCACGGTAACGCTCCGGCGCTCTACGCCCGTCGTCGAGATCGCCCCCGTCCCTCGGCGCCGGCGCCGTACCGGCACACCGTAACGCCGTAGCGCCGCAATGCCGGACGACCTGATCCCCCTGGCCGACCTGCCCTCGACCGCCAAGGTGGCGCCCTCGGCGGCGCGCGCCGACCCCTACCACCAGCGCCTGTGGCCCTCGGGGGTCGGCGGCGCCACCGTCGCCTGGGGCGGCAGGTCTGAGATGGAGGCCTGGGGGAGCAGCTTCGCCCTCTCCCGGAAGTCCTGCGCCGACGCCTACTTCTCCCTCGACCGTTCCCGGCGCGTGGCCGCCCTGGCGGCGCTGCAGATGTGGCGGCTCGCCACCACCGAGCAACTGGCCGCCCTGACCGGCGACCCCCGCTGGCTCTCGCCCAGGTGGCCGCAGGCCCTGGTGCTGGCCCTCGGCGCCGGCTACGTGCAGGTCGGGCGCTTCGCCCTGGCCGGGCCCCCGAGCCGCCGGCGCCACGACGTCACCCCGGCCCGGGCCGGGCTGCCCGCGCTGCTCAGGCCGGTACCCGAGGGCCTGGCCGGCGCGGGCCGCTACCTCTCCTACACTGAGTGGCTCTCGGTCTCGGCCGGACGGCCCTGGGCCACCCCCGTCCCCTACAACCGCCACGGCGTGCTCGCCGTCGAGGCGAGCCTGCGAGTGGCCGAGCACCTGCCCGTCGGCACCGTGCTCGGTGAGACGGTGGCCGACCTGTCCTCGCTGCTCGGCATAAAGACCTGGCGGCGGGCCGACGCGGCCTGGGCCCGCCCCGACGGCCTGGTGCTCGCCGTCGAGGTCGTAGCGGCCGCCTCGACCGGCCTGCCGGCCAAGGCGGCCTGGTGGGCCGACGCCCTGGCGCAGGCGGCCGGGGAGCCGGTGGCACTGCTGTTCCTCGTGGCCTCGCCGCCCACCACCTGGGGCCAGTCCTGGCAGCACGACGTCCGCCAGTGCGTGGCACGGGCAGCCTTCGGCTCGCTCGAGGCGGTCTCAGCCAAGGTGGCGAGCCGCGTGGCGGTCGCCTTCTGGGAGGACTGGTGGCCGGAGAGGGGCTTCGCCTCGCCCGCCTTCTTGTCCCTGCGCGCGTCCCGGCCGACCGGGCCGAGGGCCGAGGACCCCTGGGAGGAGGTCGACCTGTTCGACCCCTTCGCCCTGCCCGGCCCGGCCCGCCCCGGCGCCGTGCTGGCCAACGCGCCGCTCCTCGGCGGGGCACCACAGTGGCTGAGGCGGGGCCGCGAGGCTCCCGGCCTACGCCACGACCTGTGGTCGTCGGCCGGGCTGCTGCCGGCGCTCGCGAGCTTGGCGCCCGCCTCGTAGCGGGTGCCGCCTAGCCGCTCT
>DAHWQF010000074.1 GCA_027334785.1 Acidimicrobiaceae bacterium | reverse complement strand
CCCCGTTCCGGGCCCGGCCCTCAGCGCGCAGCCCGCTGGACGATCGCCAAGAGCTCTCTCAGCACCCTCTCCCCGGTGAGCTCGCTGACCTCCCACGTGCCAGCTCGGCCGCTCGAGTTACCACCAGCCCCTCTCCACTTGTCGCCCTCATCGACTTGGACCTTTCGCGCTTCGACGTCGGCTTCCAGCAAAAGGTAGGGGTGGCGATCTAACCGCGGCACCCCTACCTCTCCTTCGAGCGACATCCACAAGGCGATGCGTGGCTTTGTAAAGCGTGCCTCGCCGCCCGGGTGCTCTTCGACCAACGCGTCGCCGCCCAACTGGCGAAGTCGCTGAAGCACGGCGTTCATCGCCGGCTTTACTTCGGTCTCGCACGCGCTAGCGAAGTCAGCTAGGAACTTTTGCCCGACCTCGAGCCTTTCGGCGCTCAGTTCAGCCGAGTCGCGGTCCCTTTGGGCCACCGCGGCCAGGACCGGGCCGAAGGCGGCCAGCACTTCATCGGCAGTGGCCGTTGCGCTCACAGCTAGAGCCGGCCCTTCAGCCTCAGCAGTGTCGGTTGGGTCAATAGAACGAGAAGTGGCGAGTGTTGCAATTGGAGCTCCCATGGGATCTCCCCGATCTGCCTCGTAGCCGTCGGACATAGCGCCCGGCGCGCGGTGAGAGGCCTGCTCAAAGCTTACCTCCGAACGAGTGCTTAGCGACCGTGAGGATGTGCCCGTCCCTGCGCCACCTCAAAGGCTGGCAGCCAGGTCACCCAGCCGGGCGACCAGCAGTACCCTCTGGGCCCTCTCGGCCGTTTCGGACAGCCGCCGGCCCGCGTCCCGAAGCACAACTCCCGTCGGCACCCCTTATCGTCCTCCTTCGTACCCTTATGGTCCTCCTACGTATATGGTCCTCCTACGTAGTGGCGCGGGCGTTGGCCAAGTGGCTGCATGCCCATTTAGAATGGGCAATTGGTCACTCTAGCCAGGGCGCATTAGTAACCGAGCCCGATCGCGATCGAGGGCCGAGATAACGTTGGCGTAACTTGGGATGACACGCCGGCGGCAATCCGTGGCGTCGGCGAGCCCGTTGGGAGGGAACGGCATGGATGTGGTGCGAGAACTCACCGAACTGCGTAGGCGCAAGACGGCGCCGTGCCTGCTCGAATTGGACCTCACCCAGCCCCTGCTCGAGGACAGGCCTGTCGACCCACTGGCACGGGTGCTCTGGCGGCGACGGGTTTCACTGCCGGTTGTGCTGAGAGCCCTGAGAGAAGCGGGCTCTGACCCCAAGGTTGCCGGCCTGGTCGCGAAAGTGGGAGCACGGGGCATGGGCTTCGCCACGGCCCAGGAGCTCAGGGGCGCGGTGGAGGCGTTCCGAGCCGCGGGCAAGCACGCAGTAGCTTGGGCTGAGACCTTCGGCGAGCTGTCCGGCGCCACCGTTCCCTACTATTTAGCGGCCGGCTTTGAGGAAGTCTGGCTGCAGCCTTCGGGTGAGGTCGGTTTCGTAGGCGTGGCCTCTAATTCGCTGTTCCTGGCCGAGGCACTGGACAATGCCGGCGTGCGAAGGCAGATCGGCACCCGTCACGAGTACAAAAACGCGGCCAACATGCTTTTGGAGCGATCGTTCACCGAGCCTCAACGAGAGGCTACCGGCCGGGTGATCGCCTCTTTGTTTGAGCAAATGGTTGACGGTGTTGCCCGAGGACGGCAGCTCGATCCGGCTACGGTCAGGGACCTGGCCGACCGGGCACCGCTTCCCGCCAAGGAGGCTCATGAGGCCGGCCTAGTCGACCGGGTCGGCTATCGCGACGAGGTCTATGAGGCTCTCCGGCACAGGACCAGCCCGGACGCGCAGTTGCTGTTCGCCCACCGTTACCGCCCTCGCCGTCAGGTGGAGGCGCGCCTCCGCCGGGCCGTTGGCCGCCGGCGCGGCGTGGTAGCCCTGGTCAGCGGCAGTGGCCGGATCCGCCTCGGTCGCAGTTCGGGCGGCCCACTGCCGGCGGCCGCGATGGGCTCGGACACCGTCGGTGCCGCGCTGAGGGCCGCGCAGGCTGACAGCCGTGTCCGGGCGGTGGTGTTCCGGGTCAACAGCCCCGGGGGATCGTACGTGGCCTCGGACGCCATATGGCGCGAAGTGAGCCAACTGAGGCACTCAGGCAAGACGGTGGTCATCTCGATGGGTGACGTGGCGGCCTCGGGGGGCTACTTCGTCTCTGCCCCGGCGGACTTGATCGTCGCAGAACCAGGTACGCTCACCGGGTCGATAGGGGTGCTGGGCGGAAAGCTCTCCTTTGCCGACCTGCTCGGGAGGTTTGGGATCCGCCATGGGTCCATAGCCCAAGGGCTTCACGCGCGGTTGATGTCGGCCTTCGACGAGTTCTCCCCCGAAGAGTGGCAGCGGTTGTCGGACTGGCTCGACCGGATCTACGACGATTTCGTGGGAAAGGTCGCAGCCGGACGCTCGATGGCGACAGAAGAGGTGGGAAAGGTGGCCCGGGGACGCGTATGGACCGGGGCGGATGCCAAAGAGCGCGGCCTGGTCGATGAGCTTGGAGGCCTCGACCTTGCCGTGAAGCTCGCCCGGGAGCGGTCTGGGCTGCCGGCGGACGCTGAGCTCGTCAGGTTCCCGCGGATCTCTGCGGCCGAGCGCCTGCGCGCACCACGGTCGAGCGAAGACCCCGGCGCGGGGGCAGCATCTCTTGATGCCTGGGGGCCGTTCAGCGCTCTGGCCGCTCGGCTCGGGCTGCCACCGTCAGGCCCCCTCGCCATGCCCCCGCTGGACGTCCAATAGGTCCGCCGTTAGGGGCCGTCCTGCCAGCCGAACGCATCCGAGGCCGGGCGGGTTATTCCGGGCAGGTTATTTGGGCCTCCAGCGGGGCCGGCGAGGGCCTCCGGTCTCCAGCGGCCTGTCGTGCATCTTGGCGTACTCGGACCACGAACCCGGGTAGAGCCGCCCAGGACCGAGGCCGCAGAGCTCGAGCGCAAGCAGGTTGTGGCAGGCAGTAACACCCGACCCGCAGTAGGAGACGACCGAGGCGCCCTCGAAGACCCCCGCTGCCTCGAAGCGCAGGCGGAGAGCTTCGACCGGTAGGAACCTCCCATTGCTGCCGAGGTTGTCTTTCCAGGGGAGGTTCCGTGCCCCTGGGATATGGCCCGCCCGAGGGTCAATGGGCTCCTTCTCCCCGCGGTAACGCTCAGGGTCCCGGGCGTCGAGCACGACATTGGCAGGGTCGGTGGCGTCGTCGACGTGGGCAAGGCGCTCTCCCGGCCACGCTCGCGAGATGAACGGCGTCGGTGCGACGACGGGAGAGCCCGTCTCGAGGGGCCGGCCCCAGGCGCGCAGGCCTCCATCCAGGAGGGCCGCGTCGTGACCGGTCACCCGGAGCATCCAGACCAGGCGCGCCGCGATCGCCCCGCCCTGGTCGTCATAGCCGACCACCACGCTGTCGTCGCCAATACCGAGCGCCGACATCCCGAGCGCGAAGGTCTCCGGGCTCGGCAGCGGGTGACGGCCACCGCGCGAGCCGGCATCGCCGGCGAGCCAGCGGTCCAAGTCCACGAAGACCGCACCCGGCAAGTGGCCACAGTTATAGGCCTCTTGACCCGAGCGCCCGTCCAAGTACCAGCGGACGTCGGCGAGGACAACCTCGCCACGGTGCGCCTTGGCCCACGCCGCGCCCACGACCGGGGGGAGCACGCTTTAGCTCCGGCGGCAGCGTCAGTTGGGCGCCGCAAGCAGCGCACCAGGCTGGTGCAACTCGACCCGGTTACCCGCAGGGTCAATGACAAACGCCTGAAGGCTGGTCCCGGAAGCCACCGGCTCAGTTACCTCATAGCCGTTTTCGCGTAACCGGGCGACAATGGCTGGAAGGTCGGAAAAGGCCAGGGCAAAGTGCTGGCCCAAGTTTTCAGGAGGTCGTCCTTCGACGAGGTGGACTTGTTGGCCGCCCGCGTCGAGCCAGGCGCCTTTGAAACTGAAGTTAGGGCGGTCCGAGCGAACTCGAAGGCCTAGGGCTGCGGAGTAGAACCTGACACAGGCGTCAACGTCATCGACGTTGAGCGTTACATGGTGAAGGCCGACCGGTCCCATGCGCCTACTATAGCGTCTTGCCGCCATAGACTGCCCGACTAACCAATAGTGCCGGTACCGCCATCGCTATTTGTCGTGCTCCTCTTCGGGAAAAGTACCTATCCAAAGCGGGACTTTGGGCAGCGACGTACCGAAAACGAAAGCTAGTGGGAACCTGGCTTTGGGTGGATCCCGAAACCGCCCGCGGCCAATTACAGCCGTCTCACGATTTTGTCCCGCTTGGCAGGGCCTCACGGTGCCGGCAGCGGTCTCCGGGAGCGCCGGCTCGACGGAAGCGGCCCAAGCTCGGGGCCGAGCCGACGTCGGGCACGACAATGAAATACGGGTACTCACCGATGGCCTCGAAGCGGCCCTCGAGTGCCAGCTGCCCAGTGAGAGCGGCAAGCGCGGCGTCAACTATGTCGAGGCTCGCCCGCGGGCCCACCTCGACGCCAGCCCGCCGCAGTGTCTCGGAGCGCCAAGTTCGCTTGGCGGCCACCGAGCGGGTGGTGCCAGCCGGCGGCAGTTCGCCCCGAAGGAAAACATCGGTGGCGTGCGGGAACACCTCGACCGCTCGTCGGTAGGCACCTCCTCCCTCGCCGAAGAGCTCGAAGCCCGCCTCCCGGGCGACTGCGAAGGCTCGCATGCCGACCCGGGCCCAGTCGAAAAAGGGACCCGCGAAACAACTCGGGTCAGAGGCGGTCGAAAAGACTTGCACCCCGCGCCGGCGCAATTCCACCTCGCAGGGCCGGGCTGGGCCGTGAAGCCCGGGAGCGGGGGGCGAATCGATGGCGACGACGCCCACCGGGGCGCCAAGCGAAACGAGGAGCACCCCAAGCTCACTCGGTGACACCCGAGAGCGCGGTCCCCCTACGAGGCGCCGTCGTTCGTCGAGCACGACGACGTCGAGGGCACGAGTCTTGGAGACGTCGACCCCGACCGCGAGCACCACGGAGCCCGAGGCTACCCAGCGGTGAGGCCCGGCCAGGAATCCTCCCCGTTCCTTTTGTCGTCAGCGCCCCTTTTGTCGTCAGCGCCCAATGGAGCTGCTGCCAAAGGCTGGTGACAGTCGCCGGCCGACAGCCGTGCTCGTCAGCCGATAGCCGTGCTTGTCAGCAGGAAGTGGCTATTTTGGGCTCGAAACCCGGTTGCAGTGGCCCGGCCACTGTCGCGCTCAGTGGTGCTGGCCCGTGACCAGCCGCCTACGCACGCCGGCGCTGGCCCGGGAGCAGACCAGGGCGCGTACCGGGTCCCCGGCCGCTCCGGCGCTCCTGCTTGGTGCTCGCCCTGCGCATCGCCCGCCCGGCAGTCTCGGGTTGCCAGGTAGCCCCCGTTTCGAGCAACTTCTCGAGGAGCTCCGCCTGCTTGTGGGGTGGGAGCCCCTTCACCTGCCGCTCCACCCTGGTCAGGCCCTCTGGCAAGGCGCGACCCTTCGCCCGCTGCTTCTTGATCGAGCGGAGGAGGAAACGCGCGTACCGTCGGCGCAGCCAGGGGATGCGCCCTATGACCCGCCCCGGCAGCTCCCGGACCTTGCGCAGCGCGCCGAGGAACCCCGCCCAGCCGGGCACGCCACGCCGACGCTCCTTTACTTGATGGGCCTGTTTGGGCACACCACAGTCTACCCCCAGGTGGGTCCCGGCGGCCGGGGCTAGAGAGGGTGAGGTTGACTCCGAACGCATCGGCGACCAAGATCGGCGGGTGGCCAACAAGCGCGACCGGAAACGCCAGAAGCGGCTCCATCACGACCGGAGCCGGCAGGAGGCCGAACAACTACGCCAGCGCGAACAACGGGCGCGTGCCCTGGTCGAGGAGCTCGAGGCCGCCGACCGCCAACTGGAAGAGCTCGCCGGCGACCCGGCACGCCTGGCTGAGCGGCTTGTCGAGCTCCTCGGCAAAGACGCCGTTAAGGACTTTCTCCGACAGCCCGAAGCCGGCCTCGCCCAAGGCCGTCACATGGCGGGCGAGATCGGCACCGAACAGGCGAGCGCGGTGGCCGC
Source organism: Acidimicrobiaceae bacterium (assembly GCA_027334785.1). Classification (GTDB taxonomy): domain Bacteria; phylum Actinomycetota; class Acidimicrobiia; order Acidimicrobiales; family Palsa-688; genus JAJZYO01. The sequence goes on along the minus strand of DAHWQF010000074.1, from coordinate 4,650 downwards.
CAAGCTCGCCGCCCAGGCCAGCGACACGCCCAGCGCCCTTTGGTGGGCGGTAGGGCTCTACGCCGGGAGCGGCGACCTGGCCAAGGCCGAAGAGCTGGCCTCGGCCGAGCTCGAAAGAACCGGCCTCGACAAGGCAGGCCCTGGGGTGGCGGGCGTGGTGGGCCAGTTGCGGTTCGAGCTGGGCCAATGGGGCCAGCTGACGGACCTGGCGCGCTCGCTTTTGGAAGACGACCCCGACGACGCCGACAACGTCGAGCTTTTCGTCCACGCCCTCGTCCACCTCTACGAGGACAACCTCAGGCGCTCCAGCGAAGGCCAAGCGCCCGACCCCGCGGGGGAAGCGGTCTTGGCCGGCTTTGCCGACCGTTCCCGGCTGGAGCGCCTCCGCGACACCATGGCCGGCTTCCTGGAAGACAACCCCAAGCTGGCGGAGTGGGCTGACCTGGCACGGGAGGAATGGCGCCAGACGTTCCTCGAGACAGCAGGGCTCGACGAGTGGGACAAGCTGTCAGGGCAATCGCCCTTCGCCCCCGGCACTGGGGTCGCCCCCTCCGAGGGCGAACTGCCCGGCGCTCTCGAGAAGTTGGCAGCCGAGTGCATTTGGACGAGCAGCCCTGAGGACGGGCATAGAGACGACGACAGCCATTCGCTGCTCAACCTCTTTGCCGCGAACCCCGGCACCCCGGCCGACCTGGCAGAGCTGGCCCGCGACTGGCAGGCGGATGTCCGCTATGGGCTCTGGCAGGTCGCGGAGCCTGTAGCTTCTCCGGGCGTCTGGGTCACCGACCTCGTGACGCGGCGGACGATGTACGCTTCGTTGCCCCCGGAGCTCCTCGCTGCCCTCCCCCGCTGGAGCGTGCTCGCCACGTGCTTCGTCCCGGACCAGGGGATCTGGCGCAGTGGTGGGGGCTTCGCCGTGCTCGACCCGGCCGAGGCTGACCGCGCCGCTGAGGTGGCGCTGGCGCTGTCAGCCAATTTTGTTGGCTTCATTGCCAAAGAGGCCGGGCTGAAGGGGGCCAAGAAGTTCCGCAAAGCGGCGCCACGCCTCGACAACACGCCTCCGCACGGGGTGGTAGCCGGGCTCGCCGAACCCCTCGAAGAGACTATGGCAGACATGCGTTCCAAGGTTGTCTGCGTGACGCTGCCGAACATCCTGGGCCAAGTCTGGGCGACCCGGCGCCCACCGCGGCTAGTAAACACCGACCGCGAACCTTTGGAACTGCTCCAGATGACGGCTCGGGTGCCCGACGCGAGCAGCTTACGTGCGGCCCTGGGGCGTCGGCCGGACTTTGACGTGGAGGAAAATGGTGGCGCGATCGCGTGGCTCGGCCGCGAGATGACACCCCTGGAAGACAAGACAAGCAGGGCCGAGATCCACCAGATGGCCGCCCAACGGGGCCTCGGCCCGGTCGAGGTGGGATCAGGGCCACAACGCTGGGTGCGGGGGATCCTCCATCTGGACGGGGACCGGCTCACAGTCGAGGTCAACTCCCGTGCCCGGTTGGAGGCGGTCACGCGCCTCCTTTCTCGCCTCGGCGTCCAAGACCCCGTCGTCGAGCGTCGCTTGGACCCCTCCCTCGACGTGGCCCTCCCCGCCGGCTGGCGACCAATGGCGCTCGGAGGCTCGCCCGAGTCGGAAGAGGTCTGGCGACATCACTGGTTGGACGAAGAAGTCCCCGCCCTGGGCACGACGCCGCGCAAAGCCGTCAACGAGGCCGAGACCGCAGTTCGCTTGGAGTCGTTGCTCCGCCAGTTCGAGTTCGACGCCGACCTCACCCGCTTCAGCGGGAAACGGCCGCTCGATGTGGGTGCCATCAGGGCAGCCCTGGCCGGCGAGGACGGGGAGCCCTTCAGCCTCTGAGCATCTTCCCGAAGCGTCTCAGGCGAGCGAGAGGAAAAGCCGCTCGAGCCGTTCCTCGGAGGGCGTGGTCTTCCCTGGGCTGGCGATGCACTCGCGAAGCCCGGTGGCCACGACCTTGAAACCCGCCCGGTCGATCGCCCTCGAGGCCGCCGCGAGCTGGGTCAGCACGTCCGCGCAATCCCGCCCCTCTTCGATCATACGGATGACCCCGCCGATCTGGCCCTGAGCGCGCCGCAAACGCTTCACGACCTCTTCGACCACCTCTCCTTCGAGTTCCATCGCCTCTCCCAGCCTCCAGTCAGCCGATCGTACTCGGGCGGGCACACCCCGAGGGGTATCAGCTTACCGCCCCCTGGCGGGGAGGCCGCCGGCGCCGTGTCCGGGAGGCCGCCGAGACGTGCGCCGGCGCCGACAAGCAACCGGCCCAGCGGGCGCGCCAGCACCCGCAAAAGCCTTGCCGGCGACGGCCCCCCAGGCCTGGTCCTGGCAGGCCGCACCGAAAAAGGCCGGGAGAGCCGGGAAGCATCTACAGAGCGGCGGGCTATGTCACGGGCGCGCTCCCTGGCCAACTGCTCGATCACCGGCGCGCTGAACATCACGGTGTCCCAGTCTCAGCCAGCCCGGCCATACCGGCTGGCGGCTTCCGCACAGGTACTTCGGACCGCATGGCTGCACCCTACCGCACGGTGTCATCGGGCGTCGGCTAATTTTCTGATATAGTCATCTAGCTATGCCACTGATAGCTGAGGACGCTGCCAGCCCGGCGCCCAGGGTGCTGGTGGGGGGTTCGGTCGCGGCCGAGCTCGACTGGGCCTTAGGCGTGCCCTTCCGCCCCTCGTCCAAGCGCGACCATCCCGTGCTCGAAATGGTCTATGCGCGGTCGCCCGCGCTGGCGACGCGGGTCGAGTCGTTCTGGGGGCCCGAAGAGGCGACCAGCTGGGGGAGCTCCATCGAGCTACAGGTAATGGCGCACCACGCCGGCATGCTCCTTTCGCTCGAACCCGAGGACCTGCTCGGCCACCTCGAGCAGATATGCGCTACCGCTCCCACGGCCCTCCGCCTGGCTTCCGAACCCGGAGCGGACCGTGCTGCCCTCCTCGCCAGGCTGCGCAAACTGCGCACTTCGGCCTCTGCCCGCCGGCGGTACGTGAACCTCGTGACCGAGGTGTGGTCGGCGCTCGCCCCTTACTGGGCCGCGGAGGGCCGGGCGGCAGTGGAAGCGTCGGTCGCCTGGCGGGCCAAGCTCGTTCAAAAAGGCGCCCCTTGGCGCGAGGTCGCCGGCAATGTACCCGAGTGCTGCACAGAAAACCTAGTGCACGAGTTGGAGGGGGCCCTCGGGCAAGAGGGGGCGGTCGCGATAGTGCCGGCTTTCTTCGCCTACGGGGGCTCGTTCGTCGACCTGCCGGGCATCATGCTCATAGGGCAACGAGCGGGAGGAGCTCTAGAGGGCCCCGGCGCCCGTACCCGCATGGAACCTCTGGCCCGCCAGTTAAAGGCCCTCTCCGACCCGACGCGCCTCGCCATGCTCGAAGCGCTGAGCGTTGCGCCACTTGGTGTGAGCGAGCTCGCCCAGCGCTTCAGGGTGGCGCAGCCCACCGCGAGCAACCACGTGAAGCTGCTTCGTGAAGCGGGGCTCGTCTCTAACGGTGCCGGACCGGACCGCCACAAGCTGATGGTGCAAGAGGGAGCGGTCGCAGCCCTCCTCGAGAGCCTGGGCGGCGCCGTCCTGCCCGGCCACCATGAGCACTAGACGGCCGCGCCGCGCCGCCCCGCCCGGCCCAAGGAGCACCGGCGGTGGCTCAGCTTGTGGCGACGAACGAGCCGGCCTCGAGCGTGCGGTCCAGTTCGACCGAAGAAAGCAGGCGCCGGTCGTGCGAAACGATGAGGAGCGTACCGTGGTACCCAGCCAGCGCCTCCTCGAGTTGCTCCACGGCCGGGAGGTCGAGGTGGTTGGTCGGCTCGTCCAAGACCAAGAAGTTGACGCCGCTGGCTTGAAAACCCGCCAGCTGGGCGCGGGTGCGCTCTCCCGGTGAGAGCGAGGCGAGTGGGCGCTCGACTTCTCCTGGGCCCAGGCCGAACTTCGCCATGAGCGAGCGCGCTTCGGCCACCTCGTACCCAGAGAACGCCATCAGCCCCGCCAGGGCGCTCCGGTGGCCGGGAAAAGGGCTCCGGTCCTGGCCCATTTCCCCCACCACGACGCTCGGCCCTAGGTACTGGCGGCCCGAAGCGAGAGGCAGCCGCCCGACCAGCGCGCCGATCAGCGTGGTCTTGCCGGAGCCGTTCGGGCCGGCGAGGGCGACCCGTTCGCCCGACGTGATCTCCAAATCGACCGGCCCGAGACGCCACGTGCCCCGCTCTACAACCGCGCCCTCGAGCCTGGCCACGACCGTCCCGGCGCGGCCGGCCTCGGCGACGCTGAAGCGCAAGTCCCATTCCTGCCAGGGTTTCTCGACCTTTTCCAGGCGGGAGATCGCCCGCTCGGTCCTCCGTGCCCGCGCGGCCAGGTGCTCGGTCCGGTTGATGCGGAAGTCCCTCTGGGCCTTGTCGTTGTCCTTCGGGCGGCGCGCCTCTTTCCGCACGCCCTTGGTGGCCCACTGTTTCTCGCGCTGTGCCCGGTCGAAAAGCTCGCGCCGGCGCGCCTCGTAACCCACGTACGCCTCCTCGGCGTGGCGCCGGGCGGCCGCGCGCTGGTCGAGGTAGGCCGCCCAGCCGCCGTTGAAAATCTGCCCGGTGCGGCTGTGGTCTTCGATCTCGAGCACCGACGTCACCGTGGCGTCGAGGAACGCCCG
>DAHWQF010000749.1 GCA_027334785.1 Acidimicrobiaceae bacterium | reverse complement strand
GCCTAGCGTTGCCTCGAGAGCCAAGTCTTAGACTGTCCGCCGAACCGGGGCAGGCTCACTTTGGCCCAGGCGAATCGTTATGGACCCGAGTTGAGCCCGTGACCACAGTTACGAAGCCCGCCCGAAGAAGAACTCGCCCAGAACATTTCGGACATGATCACCATCGTCCTCGCCCAGCCTGGCTCCATGGCGAATGCAGCCGAAGGAGCAGGCAGGAGTTCGTCGTGCCCGAGAGAGCCGCAAGCGAGGTGGCCCAGGGATGACGCGCACGGTGAAGTGGCTGTCCTGTACCTTGAACCTGGGCAAGTGGCTGAGCCTGCTTGCGCTCGCCCTCGCCTACAGCCGCCAGAAGGATGCCTTCCTGCGGGATCTCGCGAAGACCTCGCGCTGGGCAGACCTCGACCAGCCGAGGAAGTTCCGCGACCGCGACAAGAAGACCCGCGTGAATGCGTGGCGGCTGCCGGTCCACCTTTACGACCGTGCTCTCTTCGACGCGGTGGAGATCATGCGGCGCTGGATCCTCTCCGCCATCGCGACAGGACACGTTCGTGGCAAGGTGTTCGCCGCCGGGAAGCTGAGCCCGGAGCAGAAGCACTACGCCTTCTGGGTCCTCAGGAGCTTCGGGCGCATCGGCGCCGTACTCCGCGGTGAGGCGCCGCTGCCGAAGTTTGCGATCTCCTACGACGAGCGCAGGGCCGTCGTCCGACTGCTGCGCCGGCTGGTGCGTGGGGCCCTGGGCCGACCGCCCCGGGTGCACCTGGGCCGCTCGTTCGAGCTGGACTCGAGTCTCTACCGCTTCTTCGTGCACGAGGGCGCAGCCTACCTGGCCGTCGCGGGCCTGAGGCCAGGCGAGCGCACCGTCATCCCGCTCAAGGGCTTTGCCCTGCGGGCGGTGACGGGCAATGTGCGGGTGGTGCTTCATCCGGCGGACCGCACGGCAGCCGTCCACCTGCCCCTGCCGGTGCGTGTGCCCGTAGGTCGGGCCATGCCGCCGGCGGCCTCGCTGGACGCCGGGGTGACGGAGGTGTTCACCCGGGACGACGGGGCGGTGTTCGGGCCGGGGCTCGGCAAGGTGCTCGAGCGCCTGACCGAGGAGACCACGGCGCAGGGCGCGGCGAGAGACCGCGCCCACGCGCGGGTGAAGGCGCTCAGGGCCTCGGAGCGGCCGGAGGACCGGCGCAAGGCCGGGCGCATCCTGCGCTTCAACCTCGGCACGAGGAAGCTCGACGCGCGGACGGCCCGGGGCGAGGCCGAGGTGCGGCGGCGCATCTCGGAGTCGGTGCGCGGCGTGCTGGCAGGAGACCCAGGCGAAGTGGTGGTCGAGGACCTCTCGCACCTGCGCGGCCGCACCAAGTCGAGGAGGCTCTCGCGCAAGGTCTCCCGCTGGATGCGCCAGAGTCTGCGGGAACGGCTTGAGTTCAAGGCGCAGGCGGGAGGTTCCCGTCTCGTGATCGTGAACGCGGCCTACACATCGCAGACCTGCCCCGCCTGCGGCTGGGTGGACCGGGAGAACCGCCATGGCGACCGGTTCCGCTGCGTGCGCTGCGGCTTCACGGCAGCGGCCGATCAGGTCGGGGCGGTGAACATCCTGCGGCGCCAGAGCGTTCCCGAGCTGCGCGAGTGGCTCCAGCCCTTCACACCCAAGGCGAAGGTCAAGGCCATCCT
>DAHWQF010000748.1 GCA_027334785.1 Acidimicrobiaceae bacterium | reverse complement strand
CGAGAGCCAGAGTTGTACGCCTCCAAGCCTCGCCGATGTTAGACGCAGGGAAGTACCTGAAGCCCAAACGGCCCGGCGCCACCATAGCGCGGCTAGGGAGGCGACGGCCTCGCCGACAGGCCTACAAAGGGCCGTACTGCCCCGGCCACGACCTCGACACCATGGCCAGTCTGGAGCACCAAGGGCAACCGCAGCTGTGCCGCACCCTGGCGGGTGCTCAGGCGGGGCGGGGCCCACTGTCGCGGCGAGCGTGCCGCTTGGCGTGGTACATGGCCCGGTCGGCCCGGCGCATGAGAGCCGAGGCCCCTTCGGAGCGGTCCCAGGTGGCCACCCCGGCCGAGGCCGAGACGCCCTCTGGGAGCGCTTCGGCGACGCGCCGGGCGAGGCCGTGGGCCGCGACCTCGTCGGCGCCGGGTGCGAGCAGGGCGAACTCGTCGCCCCCTAGCCGGGCCAAGAAGTCCCCACCGCCCCGGGTCGTCGCCCGCCAGGAACGGGCGACCGCTTGGAGAAGGCGGTCCCCGGCGCTGTGCCCGTGGGCGTCGTTCACGGCCTTGAACCCGTCGAGGTCGACCACCACTACCGACAGCGCCTCGCCGCTGCGCGCGGCTCGTTCAAGCTCGGCCTCGAGGCGCTCGTCCCATGACCGGCGGTTGGCGAGCCCGGTCAAGGGGTCCTCACGGGCGACGCGGCGCAGCACGCTCACCAGGCCGACCACCACGGCGGCCAAGACGGCAGCGGTGCCGAACACCGCCAGCCAAGCGACAGCCAGCGGCTCGGCCGGCCGTGGGCCTAGCTCAAGGACGAGGGCATAGGCGGCACCGGCTAGGCCGAGGTGCCCGAGCGCTGAGCCTAGCGGCAGGTAGAGCAGGGCGAAGACCTCGACCAGCAGGTAGAGGTTGGCCAGGTCGACGTGGCCGCTCGCCCCGGCGGCGGCAGCGGTGCTGACCAAGATGTTGCCGAGCCCGACGTCCACCTGCAGGCTCCAACGGGGCAGGCGCTCACCGAGCGCGACCCGCACGACGGCGTTGGCAAGGGCCAAGGCGAAGGCGGTGACGAGCACTGCTAGGGGGAGCCCTGGCCAGTGGCGCAGGGGCAGCACCGAGGCGATGGCGAGCGCGCCGATCACCTCGAGGGCGGCCACGACCCGTCCCGGCTTAGAGAAGAACGCCCGGGCCCAGACGGCCGTCGTCGTGCCCAGCGCCACCGGCGGGCGGGCCGGCCCGGGGCGCACGGGACCCGCCAGCGCCTGGGCTGTCATGGCCCAACCCTGTCGGGTGACGTGGGCACCGTGGCCGCCGGCGGTGTGCTGGCCCGGCCCCCGCAGTGAGCTGACAGGCATCTCTATTTACAGGCGCCTCCTCGCCGCCGGCCTGCCACGGCAGCAAGCCACCGCAGGTATCGGCAGGGAGGGCGCCCAACCTGACCTGGTTTGGCCCGAGTTGTCTTGTCAGTCCGGTGGCCCCCAGGCATAAGCCCGTCGAGGCCAGCCACTGCGGGCTCGGCTCTTGCCTGCCCCGCCGCCGAGCAAGAAGCACGACAGGTCGACCGTGAGGGCCCTATAGGCATAGCCCTGCACGAAAAGCGACGCCGCCACGGCCGCCCTTGGTGCACCGAGGCGCCGCCCAGTAGCCGTGACCGTGGCCCCGAGCCAGGCTGGGCCGGCCAGCAGTTGGTCGCAGCG
>DAHWQF010000747.1 GCA_027334785.1 Acidimicrobiaceae bacterium | reverse complement strand
CTTCGACCGATCCTCGGGGCATGACCATGACAAGAGCACGCACCTCCGGGTCCCCGCCGAAGTCCTCCGCCACGTCCTCTTGGTCGGCGAGGGCCACGGCTTCGACCAACCACCCGCCGCCCAGGTGCAGCGACGCCTGCCGCCACCACTCGAGGGAGGGGTACCGGCCGGCGAGGTACGCCATCGCCGCCTCTTCCGCGGCCACCAGGGTAGAGATCGTTCTTGCCATGCGCCCAGGGAACCACACCCGTCGCCGGCCAGCGAAGAGCGCAGCGAACAGCGGGAAGATCCCGGCTGCACCAGCACCGGGACCGCCGCTCTCAGTGGCAAAGGCCGTGCGATGGCCGGCGGTGCACCGCCCATCGCCGGCGACAACTCCTCCTTCGTCCACCATCACCGGGTCAGCCTGAGGGGTCGAGGCCGGCGACCAACGTGGAGATACGGGGCAACGCCTAGCCAAACGCCTAGCCAACCACATTGGGCCCTCCTGCGCCGGCGTCGCCCAGCGGGTAGCTTGCCCTCGGTGGCCTCGGATGACGAGCTGATCGCACGGAGCGAGGCGCTCGCGGCCGAACTGGCCTCGCGGGCGATGGCGCTCGGCACCCCCGCCCAGCAGCACCGGCGCCGGCGCCTCCACCGGCTGCTCTCGAGCGGGTCGGGGGCGCGCCTCGTGTTCGGCCTCGCTGACCGGGTGCTGAGGCCCGACGACGCCCGGGCCGCGGCCACCCAACTGGCGGCGCTGGCCGTAGAGCCTATGGAGGGCTTGTCGCCCACCGACGCGGCCCTGCTCCGCCTGGCGGCGCGGGCCGCGTCGTACGCCCCTTTCCCGGTGGTGCGCCTCGTCGGCGCGCGCCTCCGGTACGAAACGAGAGCTCTCATCTACCCGGCGGAACCCCGCCCGCTCGGGCGTGCCCTGGCCCGGCTACGCTCGGCCGGCTACCGGGCCAACCTCAACCTGCTCGGCGAGGCCGTCCTCGGCGAGGATGAGGCGCGACGCCGGCTCGCCGCCCTGGTCGGCCTGCTCCGCCGGCCCGACCTGGACTGCATTTCGGTGAAAGCATCTGCGGTCGCGGCGGACCTCTCCCTCCTCGACACCGACGGTTCGATCGCCCGGGTAGTGGGCCCCCTCCAGGAGCTCTACCGCCTCGCGGCTGCCTCACGGCCGCAAAAACTCGTCAATTTGGACATGGAGGAGCACCGCGACATCGACATAACCGTGGGCGCATTTACCCGGGCGCTCTCGGTGCCCGGGCTCGCCGGCCTAACTGCGGGTATCGCCCTTCAAGCCTACCTCCCTGACAGCCACGCCGCCCTGGACAGGGTGCTCGCATTTTCCACGGCCCGCACCCGTTCTGGTGGGGCCCCGGTGCGCGTACGGCTCGTGAAGGGGGCCAACCTGGCCATGGAGCGGGCCACGGCCGAGCTCGCCGCTTGGCCTCAGGCGCCCTATGAGACCAAGGCGGAGACCGACGCCTCCTACACGGCCATGCTCGAGCGGCTGCTGGAGGCGGCGCGGGCAGGCGTGGCCGAAGTGGGGGTGGCCTCTCACAACCTGTTCGACATCGCGCTCGCGTTGGTCCTCGCCGACGAGATGGGTGCCCACGTGGAGGTCGAGATGCTGGCCGGCATGGCCGACGAGCAGGCGGCCGCCGTCGCCGAACGCACCAGGACGCTCCTTTTGTACACGCCCGCCGTG
>DAHWQF010000746.1 GCA_027334785.1 Acidimicrobiaceae bacterium | reverse complement strand
CCGAGGTTCGCGCGCACGCCCTTACAACCCGACGAGCGCCGGCAGGCCCTGGCGGCCGCCCTCCTGGTCGCGGCGACCGTGGCATGGGGCGCGACCTTCGTGGTCGTGAAAGACGCGATCGCCCACGTGGGGGTCGAGAGCTTCCTCGCCTGGAGGTTCCTGATCGCCGGAGGGCTGTTGGTCGCGGCGCGGCCCCGTACCCTGACGAGCCTCAATGCGAGCGCGTGGGCGCGTGGGGGGGCCCTGGGCCTCGCGCTTGCCGCCGGCTACGCCTTGCAGACCTTCGGGCTCCGCGAGGTCTCGGCTGCCGTGTCGGGCTTCCTGACCGGCCTGCAAGTCGTGTTCGTGCCCCTGATCGCTTGGGTGATCCTGCGCCAGCGCCCGCGGCGCTCGGCCTGGCTAGCGACGGCGCTCGCGACGGCTGGCTTGGCCGTCATCTCGCTCGGAAGCCTGGCCGGCGCTGCCGGTGCGGGGACCGGGGGCTCCGCCTCCGGTGAGTTGCTCACGCTCGGGTCGAGCGCCATGTTCGCCTTCCAAATAGTCGGGCTCGGGCGCTGGTCGAACTCGGAAGACGCTTACGGCCTGGCCACTGTCCAGTTGCTCACCGTGGGCGTAGTTTCAGTGTTAGCCACCCTGCCACGCGGCCCCGGCCTGCCCGCCGGCACAAGCACCTGGGGTGCGATCGTGGTCACCGCCGTGGCAGCGACAGCGCTGGCATTCGTCATACAGAGCTGGGCACAGGCACAGCTCTCCGCCACCCACGTGGCCGTCTTGCTGACGCTCGAGCCGGTCTTTGCCGCCTTGACGGCCCGCGCGGCCGGGGAGGCGCTCGGGTGGTTGGCACTCGCAGGCGGCAGCCTCGTCATCGCCGGCATGCTCGTAGTCCAACGCCGGCCGGCCGCGGCCAGGGCCCGGAGCACCCAAGCTGTGGGGACAGCGACCGCCGGCGCCGGCACCGGTCCAGTTCTGGCAGCTGACTCCAACGCTTTGGTGGCGGGTACCGGCCCTCGGTACCTTGGCGGTCGTGCCACCGACTTCACCCGCGGGCAAGGCCCCGTACCCCGACAAGCCTGGCCCCGTAGCGAGACCACTCGCCATCGCGCACCGGGGGGACCCGGTGAACCAGCGGGAAAACACGGTCCAAGCCTTCGAGGCCGCCCGCGCGCTCGGGGCCGACATGGTAGAGCTCGACTGCCGGCTGACCCGCGACGGCGAGGTCGTGGTGCTCCACGACGCGACTCTGGCGCGCCTCTGGGGCGACCCTAGGCGGCTCTCCGAGCTCGATTGGGACGAGCTCAAATCGCTCCACCAGGACGGTTACCGGGTGCCCCGCCTGGCAGAGGTGCTCGAAACCGTACCGCTACCAGTCATGGTCGACCTGCCCGACCCGGCTGCAGCTGCACCGTCGTGGGTAGTCGCTCGCAGCGCCGGCGCGGCCGAGCGCTGCATGTTCGCCGGCAACACCGCCGGCCTCGAGCAGCTGCGGACGCTGTCGCCCTACGTGCGCATCGCCCTCACCTGGGACAAGCCCGAGCTTCCCTCGCCCCAACTGCTCAGCAGGGTCAAGCCCGAGTGGTGGAACCCTTACTTCCGCTTGGCCGACGCTGCATCGGTGGAGTGGGCGCACCGCCGCGGGATGGGGGTCTCGGTCTGGACCGTGGACAGCCGGCGGGACATCGCGTGGGCGCTCGATGCCGGC
>DAHWQF010000745.1 GCA_027334785.1 Acidimicrobiaceae bacterium | reverse complement strand
CGAGGACGCTTCGCCGGTGACGGCCAGTAGCTGGGGCCGCTGGCGACCGCGGGAGAATTAGTAGGCAAGACGCTCGGGGTGCGTACCGGGCCATCGTGGATGGGGGCCTCCCACCGGGACTGGCCACGCAAGCCAGCCGGCTGGACGTCCCAGGCTTTACAGGGGGCTGCCCCGTCCCTGCCCACACCGTACCAGCGGCGAAGAACCCGCCCCGGAGTGGTACCAGGCCTCGTCGGCGTGGCGCTTGCACAACCCATCGGCATAGGGCGGCCGCCCGCACTCTGGTACCTCGCAGGCTGGCTCCGGCTGAAGGTCCCGAGCGCTGGCCATGCGGTACTCAGCGAGGGTGCGAGCGAGCGCTATGGGCTCTACGGCATTCCGGATCATCAGGTGCCACCCCGGAGGGCCTCGACGAGGCCGGCGACAATGACCGAGGGGGTGGGTACGGGCACCATCCCGCCCGGCGCGCAAGCCACCCGAGGCGCCATGAGCGGCACGCTAGCCGTCCTGGCACCCATCACGCCCTCCCGCACCATGCGGGCATCGCGGCAGACAGGATGGCCGCGAGCGCCGGGGGCCTGGGTGGCGGTGCCTCGGGGCCATGAGCCAGCGAGGGCACGGGTGCCAGAGGTGCCGTCCCGGGCCCTCCCTGGGGGCCGGCCGTCGCCTGGGGGCCGGCCGTCGCCATGATGCTCACCGCCGCGGGCTCGGGTTCGGGCACCACTCCCCGAGGCTCACCGGTTCTGCCGCCGCGACGGGCCTGGCGCCAGCCGACCTGCTCGATAGCGGCCTCGACCTCGGCCCCCAGGGGTGCCAGCTCGCCAGCCCTGCGTGCTCGGGCGCGGGCGATGGCGGCCCGTGCCGACCGCGGACGAACGGGTCGATGTCCTGTTCGCCCCTTTTATTCCGCTAGCCTCGAGGCCTTTATTTCGCTAAGACCCCCGTCGTGGGGTGCTAGCGAAAAAGGTTCTCCCTGGTCAATGGTGGTGCTGAGGGGCTGGTGTTGAAAACAATCACAACGTCCGTCTCCGGTCTGTCTAAACGGGGCCTGGTAAGCCCCTGACCAGCGGCTTTGCACTTCGTGCTCCAACCTCCCGGATGGGCAAGAGCCCCCGTTCCAACACCGTGCGTCCGCCCTCCGTGGTCGGCAACGAATCCACGCTTCGGGGAGCCGAGCTTCATCACGGCACCGCCCAGTTGCCACTGGCGTCGAGCCATCCCCGGTCGGGGGACCAGAGGAGGACCCGGCGGAACCGCCAGGCATCGAAGACCCAGAGGTGCGTGATGGCTCGAGGGACCTCAGGCGCCAACGAGGGCACGCCAGGGTGCTCGGTCAGGGCGAAGTGCACGTCACCGGGGCTCGACAATGCAACGCCCATCATGAAGTGGCGTTCCGGTGCGCCCGCGGCCGTCAGCTTCGCCCAGTTGTCAGCTAGCTCTGGCAGAGCCAGGGTTGTGGCCGCCCAGGTGACGAAGGGTTCCCATGACGGCCTGGCAGGGCCGACGATGCTTTCCGGGTAGAGCCGTACCAGGTCCAGTTCGCCCTGTTTTGCGGGACGGGAGGCAACGGCGGCAACCCCAGAGCAAGCAACTGGGCCACACGCGGACCGGCGGTGCGCACCAGCTTGTCCTTCGGGCCGACAGTCTCGAGCGTCTCTCCGGCTTTCTCCATCTCGCCGAGCACTCGGCGTAGGTCGCGGC
>DAHWQF010000744.1 GCA_027334785.1 Acidimicrobiaceae bacterium | reverse complement strand
CACCCGCGAACCCGTCGGGCCCGACGACCTGGCACCCCTCTTCCCCATGGCGTTGATCAGCCAGGAGGTTTCCACCGAGCCCTCGATCGACATACCCGGCGAGATCCTCGACGTGCTGCGCCTCTGGCGGCCGACCCCCCTCGTCCGGGCCACCCGGCTCGAAAAGGCGCTGGGCACGCCCGCGCGCATCTACTACAAGGACGAGTCGGTTTCCCCTCCCGGCTCCCACAAGCCCAACACGGCCGTGCCCCAGGCGTACTACAACAAGGCAGAGGGCGTCACCCGGCTCACCACCGAGACAGGCGCCGGGCAATGGGGCAGCGCCCTTTGTTTCGCGTCGGCGTTGTTCGGCCTCGAGTGCAAGGTCTACATGGTGCGCGCCTCTTACCACCAAAAGCCTTATCGCCAGGTCCTCATGAAGACCTGGGGTGGCGACGTGGTCCCGAGCCCGGTGGACCAGCCCGACCACCCCGGTTCGCTCGGCACGGCCATCAGCGACGCCGTGCGCGAAGCAGTGGGTAGGGCCGACACCCATTACTCCCTTGGCTCAGTGCTCAACCACGTGCTCCTCCACCAGACCGTCATTGGCCAGGAGGCCAAGTCGCAGTTGGCGCTCGCCGGTGAAAAACAGCCAGATGTCGTGATCGGCTGCTGCGGCGGGGGTTCCAACCTCGGAGGCATCAGCCTCCCCTTCGTAACCGACGAGGGCACGCGCCTAGTGGCCGTCGAGCCGACCTCGTGCCCGACTCTCACGGCGGGCCACTTCGATTACGACTTCGGCGATACGGCCGGCCTCACCCCCCTCCTCCCCATGTACACCCTCGGGCACGACTTCGTGCCGCCTTCTATCCACGCCGGCGGGCTCCGCTACCACGGGGACTCGCCGATTATCTCCGCGCTCGTGCGTTCGGGCCGGATGGAGGCCGTCGCCTACCCTCAGTCCAAGACGTTCGAGGCATCTGTGACCTGGGCCCGCACGCAAGGGACCGTGCCGGCGCCCGAGACGGGCCATGCCATAAGGGCAGTTATCGATGAAGCGTTGGCCGCCAAAGAAGAGGGGAAAGAAAAGGTGATCCTTTTCAACTACTCGGGCCATGGCCTCCTCGACCTGTCCGCGTACGACGACTTCCTCCACGACAGGCTGGTGGACTGACCGGCCCGGACTTCCTCGGCGGGTGCCAAACGGGAGGCAGCCCATTCCGGGTGCGATCTGGGCTCCCGGGTGCACTCGGCGTCGCTATAGGGCCGGTTCTTGCACCGAGACACCGCGAACGCGCCGAATTGGGCCCCGCTCGGCGGCCCTACTGGCCGAATTGGGCCCTGCTCGCCGGCCCTGCTCGCCGGACCTGCTCAGCCGCCCCGCTCGCCGGCCCTGCTCGGCCGCCCTGCTCGGCCGCCCTGCTCGCCGGCCCTGCTCGCCGGCGCCGCTCTCGCCCGCCACTACTCTGGCCAACGGTGGTGACTGACGAGGAGGTGGGTGACTGAGCTCGGCCAAGCTTGACGCTGTCCTCGACGGTTTCAGCCTCAACTCAGCCACCGTTTTGCACCTCGGGCTCGTCGAGTTGTTGCGCGAGGCCGAGCGGCGCGGCTTTCAAGCCGTCGGGTTGTGGCGCGACAACCTCGAGGGGATGCCCCTCGAGAAGGTCGCCCGGTTGCTCAAGGTTTCCGGGCTCAGGCTGAGCTCGCTCTGCCGGGCGGGTC
>DAHWQF010000743.1 GCA_027334785.1 Acidimicrobiaceae bacterium | reverse complement strand
GGCCGCTGTTCGCAGTCTCTTTCCAGACGATCCAAGGGGTCGTTGTCAGCGCTCCAACTACGCGCGAGGCGGACCTGATCCCCGAGAAGCTCGACGGCGAAGGGCACGCGGACTTCGCCATCCCCCACTGCCCCCTGCTGCCTGGGACCTACGACCTCACCGTGTCAATCACCGATTTCAACATGGCGCACCCCTACGACGTGCGCCGCAACGTCGTGCGCTTCGACGTGGACCGCAAGGGCCGCCACGAGCCCGACGGGATCGTCTCTCTCGGGGGCAACTGGTCCCTCACCTAGGGTGCCGGTGGCTGCCCGCTGCCGGCTCAGGGACCTTTTTGCTGCGAGCGTGGCAGGACCTATGAGCTAAGAAAAGTCCGCCAAGATGGACAGCTTGAAGCAGATGGGGAAAGGGTCGCCTACCTGGAGGGTGTCGCGTTCGTAGGTCGGCGCCCTGGTAAAGGGAAATGCCGAGCTGGCGGACCGTGGCCGCTACCTCGGCATCGATCCCTCCGACATCTGGCCGGCGGACCCCAGCGGGAGTCGAAATGTCCATTGGCGCCTGAACGTACACGTGAGCTCCGGCATCCTCTGAGGCGCGCTCGATCGCCCGGCGGAGCTGGTTGGCAACGAAGTCGTGGCGGGAGCTCGGCGATAATTCGATCAGCCAGCCGTCTACCAGTTCGAAGGACTTGCCTTCGTCAGGTAGAGCAAAGAGATGTTCGCCAGTGTAGGGCCCGTAGCCATAGTGGTAGGCGCCACTTCTGGTCACATGTCCATGGTAGGCCCAGGCGGGGAGCCGGGGCTTACCGATTGTTGGCCTCAGCCGTCGTGGGGCCCCTTGGGGGTCAAGGAAGCCGCCGTCGCCCCCCCAGGTGAGCCGGTGACGGCACTCGGCTAACCTCGGTTGTGTGGCTCGGTACCTGATCACCGGCGGCGCGGGCTTCATCGGTTCGCACCTCGCCGAGGCGCTCTTGGCGCGTGGGGACGAGGTGTCGGTGCTCGACTCTCTCTCTACCGGGCGACTGTCCAACCTGGGGGCGGTGCGCGACAACTCGCGCTTCTCTTTCACCCAAGGCTCGGTGCTCGACGAACTAGCGGTGGACCAGGCCGTGAGGGAGTGCGATGTTGTCGTGCACCTGGCCGCGGCGGTCGGTGTCAAGCTGATCGTCGAACAGCCCCTTTACTCTTTGACGACCAACATCAGGGGGGCGATCTCGGTGTTGGAGGCCGCCCACCGTTACCGCCGCAAGGCGATGGTCGCCAGCAGCTCGGAGATTTACGGGAAAAACAACTCGGAGGCTCTCGACGAGACCTCAGACAGGATCCTCGGTTCGCCAGCGGTGGCCCGCTGGGCGTACTCGACCTCCAAGGCGGTGGACGAGATACTGGCCTACGCCTACCACCGGGAGCGAGGGCTGCCGACCATAGTCGTCCGCCTCTTCAACACCGTCGGGCCCCGCCAGAGCCCCGCATATGGGATGGTCATACCGCGCTTCGTCCGCCAGGCCTTGGCCGGCGAGCCACTTACGGTTTACGGGGACGGCTCGCAGACCCGCTGCTTCTGCCACGTCGCTGACGTGGTCAGGGCCCTGACCGCTTTGCTCGACGAGCCGAAAGCCGAAGGGGACGTCTTCAACGTGGGCAGTTCGGAAGAGATATCGATCGAGGAGCTTGCAAAACTAGTCATAGCAAGGACCGCCAG
>DAHWQF010000742.1 GCA_027334785.1 Acidimicrobiaceae bacterium | reverse complement strand
CCTGAGCAGTGCCCGGGCCCGCTCCTTCTTGTCCCGGTCCACGCTCGTGTTGGTACGCACGAGGTCGACAAGCTCTTGGGCTATCTGTTTGCGGTCGTCACCGAGCCCCGGCACTGGCGAGTCGTTCTGGCGCACGGCGTCGTAGAAGGCCGCCTGGTGTCAACTGCGCCGAGGCGAGGTGCTGGGGCTTCAACGGGGAGATGTGGAACAGGACGCCGGCACGCTCTGCGTGGGGCGGGCATGGGTAGCGCCACCTGGCCAAAAGCCCCTGGTCGGCCCCCCAAGTCTGACGCCGGCCGGCGCACGGTAGCCGTCCCCGCGCACGAAAGTAACAATGATGTGATTTCGGGGAGCTGAAGGTGGGACCGGCCGGCGTGGATGCAGGGACTGGACGGTGCGCGCGTGGCTTGGACCGGCCCTCGGGGCGCACTGAAGCCCTCGCTGACCATCCGATGACCGCAGCAGCGGCTGTGTCAGGCCGCCGCAGCGGCCGGCGCAGCCGTCGCTGGCCGGTCCCCACCGCCGACGACGCTCGGATCGCAGCGGGCCCTTTCCTTGCGGAGGCGTTCGCGCATGGCTGGGCCGGCGTCGTGGGTGTTCCGCCAACGTAGGTAGGCGTGCAGACGGCAGGTAAGCACACGGTGGTTGGGGTGGTCGGAGTTGTTCAACACGAAATCGCGCAGCGGCCCGAGGTGGCACTCGATCGGGTTCGCCCACGACGAGTACGTCGGCGTGAAGCACAGCTCCACGCTGTTCTTCTCGCACCAGCGGGAGATCTTCTTCGCCTTGTGGGCACTGAGATTGTCCAGGGTCACATAAATGGTCTCGCCGTCCGGGCGGGCCGCCCTACACGACTTGATCGCGGCCAGGCTGTTGTCGGTCCCCTTGCGGTTACGCACCACCCCCCACATGGTGTCATCGCCGATCGAGTAGCAGGCGTGGAACTGACGCACCCCGCAGGTCTTGTGATAGTTGGCCCGGTTACGTTGCGGCTTGCGTACCTTCGCCCAGCAGCACCCGCCGACCGGGTGGGTCGCCAACGGCCCGAACTCATCGGACGCGAACGTCCGGCCCGGGAAGTTCATGATCACTTCCTCGATGCGGTCCAGCTTCGCCTCCTTGTCCGGATCATCCGGCTCCTTCCAGGTCTTGGTCCGCTGGAAGCTCACCTCGTGGCGGTCGAGGATCTGGCGAAGCTGTTCCTTGGAGATCACGATGACAGCTGGGCGGTCCCGGGACTCGCCGAGCCAGCGGCGCAGCTTCCACAAACTCCAATGACCGAACGGCGCTCCCACCTGCGCCGGGCGCTTCTTGGCCGTCTCGATGATCAAGCTCTCGTCGTCAATCGTTATCCGGCGGGGACGGCCACCCGCCCACCTGGGCCCAAGCTGGCCATCCCCATCTCGTTGAAGCGGTGGATCATCTCGCGCACACGATTCGGGCTGGTCTGCGCCAGGACGTGCGATCACCTCCAGCGTGTTCCCGCCTGCCGGGGCCAACACCACCATCGCCTCGGCGGTAGCGCACCACGCTCACCATCGTCTTGCCCCCAACCACGACGGACGACCCGCTGCAACTGGCGACCCTCCACCTCGGAAAGCCGCCGCACCCTTACGCGCTGGCTCATACCCCAAGCCTGATACCCCCCACCAGCCCGTTGGTGGACCCACCCGGGCGAAGGATCAGTGCCAGGGCACTAGCCTGGGACGTCGCC
>DAHWQF010000741.1 GCA_027334785.1 Acidimicrobiaceae bacterium | reverse complement strand
TCGGTCAACAACCAGGCCCACCCGCGTCGACGAGACAGATGAAAGAGCTCCTCGCACTTCTGAACGACGCCGGCCATACGGACTTCCGCGACGTGCGCGGGCCGATGGGGTTCACGCAACGTCAGGCCGCCGGCAAGTTCACCCAGGACGAAGCAGCAGCTTTCATCGCCCAGCTCCAGGGCAATGAGCTGGAAGCCACTCCCCCAGCCGATGTCCCAGCGGAGAGGCTCTCCGCGCAAGAGCAGCTACTGCGCCACTTGCCTGCCGAGCAGCTCGCTGCCGAGCTCCGCCGCCGCGGTTGGGCTGTCACGGAGCCGGTGGCGAACAGCTCGAGCCGGCCCAGCCCAGACGCGACCTTCGGTCCCTGAGCGAAGGATCGCCCACCCGAGCTACGGGGATGACCCACCGCCACGCCCACGCGCTGGGCTGTCAGTTCGGCCGTGGACTCTCCCAAGAACGGCGCCCCGACTGGTCGCGCCATTGGCAAGTTCGCAAACCTCGAGCACAAACTTGACCAGGCCAGCGGAAGCCTTCAGCTCGCCGAGATGCGTGCCGCTCTGTATCACCCGGTAGGGCCGGGTTCGGGCCCCGCCTCACCCGCTCGCTAGCGTAAACGTTTAGGTACCTGATCGCGCGGAGAGCGAGGATCCACCACTCAGGGCCCCGAGCAGACCGGCCCATCGGGCGACTGCCGAGCGTTGGCGAGGAGCCCGTAGGGGAAGTCGGCCTGGACCAGCACGGCCTCGAAGCGCTCGGCCGTGGCCGCGGCGACGAGCTCGGCCCTGGCACGCTCCAGAACCGCCTCGGGGCTTCACTCCACCCCCTCAAGCTTGCCCACGGTCCACCACTTCTGCTCGCACATCTGCCACAGTATTCTATACTGTGGGTACTACAGCGGGGGTCCTGCCCTCAGCTCCGCCGCAACCTGGTGCACCGTCGGTGCCGAGTAGCCGAACCGGGCCCCGACCTCGGCGGCGCTGGCGTCGTCCACGAAGTACGCCCGCGGCGCCTCGTAACGGCGCTGGGCAGGCAGAGCGGGCTCCAAGAAATACTCGGCGCCTTGCCGCATATCTTTAGGTGATCTCCCTGAACGACATGCACAGATGGTATAGCTACACCCACACGGACTGGTGGATGCTCGGGCGACCGCCCGCGGCACGCCTTGGTAACTACACGTTTGTGGCTAGGGCCTGCCCGCACGGCCTCCCCCCGCCGGCTCTGTTCTAGCCGACAGCAACCGCAGGCCTCGTTCAAGAAGATCACCTACAACTCACGAAGAGCTGGTCCAACAGACCTTACGAGCTAAGGGTTTAAGCGACTTCCAGACTTCAGCGCCCCCGTCGAACGGAGTGCTCAGGCGTTCCGAGGATCGAGGCTAACCGTCCGGCCCCTCATTTTCCGCGTAGCGCTCCAGTTCATCGGCCCGGACTCGCCCCAAGGGCGCCAGTTCGAGCAGATGTGGCAGTCCCGCGCGTTCCGGCACACCTTTTCGGTCATCACGGTGGTGTGGGGCATGGCCTTCCTGGCCGAGACGGCAGCCCAGGTCGCGATCATCGAGTCGGTTTCGGCCAGTATGGCCAAGACAACCTCCAACCTGATGCCGGTCGTGGTAGCAGGGCTGGTGTTCGCCTGGACGGGCATCTACGGCCGGCGCCAGCCAGCCCGCGCCGAACGCGAGGCAATGACCGCGAAAATCGAGGTGGCCGGCGCGACAGGCGCCGAAGC
>DAHWQF010000740.1 GCA_027334785.1 Acidimicrobiaceae bacterium | reverse complement strand
GGCAGCCTTGGTTACAAGGGCCCGGAGGGCATAGTGGGTGCAAAGGTGGCCCCAGGCCTCCTGGCGCACCCCTTCTGGGGTCTTGGAACGCAGCACCACGCGAGGCCCGCGCTGGTGGGTCTTCAGCTCGTCGAGCATCATCTCGAGCTCCCAGCGTTCGGGGTAGAGGGCTGCGAGCTCGCCTGCTGGCGCAGCAGCGGGGTCGAGCACCGTAGTGAGCAGGCGGTAGGTCGTCCCCTCCGCCTCGGGCCGGCCGGGGTCGTCGAGGCCGTACTCGACCACGCGCACGACGACGTCGGTCGGCCGGCGCTTGTAGTTCACGACCTCGTGCAGGTGCGAGAGGTACGAGCCGTCGGCCAGGCGGCGGTCCACGGGCAGCACGTGGTTCGACTTGGTGCGCCAGAGCAGGTCGGCGCCCGTGGCCGCCGCCTCGGCCCACAGCTTGGAGCTGTAGAAGTTGCGGTCGGCGAGCAGCAGCATCCCGTCCGAGAGCGAGCGGAGCAGGCCTCGTGCGAGGGTCGTCTCGCCGGTGGAGCAGGGCCCCATCGCCGCGCCCACGACTGCGTGGGTACCGCACTCTGCCACACCGACCAAGCGCAGCTGAGGGAAAGCGCCGACCCCTGCCCCACGTCCTGTGCCAGGCCGGCCGAACTCGGCCTCGTTCTCGGGGGTGTCAGCCACGTCCAGGGTGGTGCCGTCGATGCTCATGAGCCGCCAGCCCCTGTAGAAGGCGCCAGGTGCCCCTGGGCGCGCCATCGGCTTACAGGCCTGCTCGAACAGCAGCTCGAGCGGCTCGGGGCCGAGCTTGGTACGCGCCCGGAATATCGCGCCTTTTGTCGGCACCGCCCAGCTCGTCGTCCACCCAGATGCCCAAGACAGCCCCTCTACGAGGCTGCGCATCACCTCCTCGTACCCAGACGACGAGAACAGGGCCATGGCCAGCACGTAGTAGACGACCAGGCGTGCAGGGAGGAGGCGGTTGCGCTGGGACTCCCGCCCCGCTTGCTTTATGACAGCGTCGACCAGCTCCGGCGGGAAGGTGTAGGTCAGCACGCCCAAAGCGACGTGGTCCGTCAGCCGCTGGTCGTCGCGGGGCTTGACCCACCCTGCCCGAGGCACAAGGCCAAGAATAACACTCGTGTAGTCCTAAGTCAACGGTATCGGGCCTAAGCGTTACCTGGCGGCTGGTTACGCCCCGGCGCCCGAGCCCCTTGGCGGCCTCGTGGCTCACCTGGCTGCCGTGGCGATCGTCCACGCCGCCAGGCGCGATGTCGGACGGGTCATGCGGCGTTTGCTAGGCGAGGGGCCGGCGTTGCTGGCGACAGGAGGTCACCCGGACCACAGCGCTGGTGGCTGGCACAGCATGGCAAATGTCGCCTGGTACCTAGACAACCACGGGGACCGCACGGTCGCGCAGCTGCGCGAGGAGTCGAACGGCGCCTTCGTGCCCAGCGATATGAACAGGCTGTTAACGGCCCGGCGGCTGTTGTGGCCAACTCCTCGTGACTTGGTCGGGTTTTGAGCCCTGCTGCTGCTCCAAAGCGAGCTCACGCCAGCGTCGGCGGCGCTCCTCACTATGGATTGCCTCGCCAACCCCTCGGCGGGCAAAGTGACGATCCGTCATTATAGTTCCGGGCCGGACGCTCCCGCTCTGATCAGATCTCGACCCCATGGGTGTCCTTCCTCTGAAGTGTGGCCCTCGGCCCGTACCTTCATGAGCTGGCATGTCTTG
>DAHWQF010000073.1 GCA_027334785.1 Acidimicrobiaceae bacterium | reverse complement strand
CCGTGCACGCCTACCCCACCTGGTCGACGGCTGTCCGCCAGGCAGCGGCGCAGTTCTTCTTCGAGGTATACGGGAGGCGCGCCCGTCCGGCGTGCAGGGCCGGTACGCCCTGATGTGGCCCTACCGGGCAACCATGGGCGGCGCTCGTGGTGGCCAAAGAAACTCGACCAGTCGAGCTACAGCATCGACGCTAACCGTGAAGAGGAAGTTTGCCCGCATCGTCGGGCCCAGAGAAAGGCATAGGTATGACTGTTGAGGTTGACCTCATTGTCGTGGGCACGGGCTCCGCTGGCCAAAGCGTGGCCTCCCCCTGCCGGGAGGCGGGCTGGAGCGTGATGGTCGTCGATTCGGACCCCTTCGGCGGCACCTGCCAACTGCGAGGATGTGACCCGAAGAAGGTCCTCGTCGGCGTCTCCGAGCTCATCGACTGGGGCCGGCGCATGCAAGGCAAGGGGCTGACTGCACCCGCTCCGACGCTCTCATGGCCCGACATGGCCCGGTTCAAACGGACCTTCACCGACGGCGTGGCTGAGGCCATGGACCAGAGCTTCAAGGAGGCGGGCATGCTCACTGTCCATGGGCGTGCACGCTTCGTCGGCCCGACTACCCTGCGCGTCGGGGACGAGACCTACGTAGGTCGCCACGTGGTCATTGCCGCTGGTGCGCGCCACGCCCCCCTGGGGATCCCGGGCGAGGAGCACCTGACCACCAGTAGCGGGTTCTTAGGGCTCGATGCGCTGCCCCATCGAGTGGCCTTCGTCGGAGGTGGCTACATCGCCTTCGAGTTGGCCCATGTCGCCGCCCGTGCTGGCGCAGAGGTGACCGTCCTCCACCGGGGCAGGCGCCCCCTGGAGGGCTTCGACCCGGACCTCGTCGCTCAGATGGTCCATACCACGCAAGACCTCGGGGTGGACGTTCGCCTGGGCACCTCGGTCAATGCCGTCGAAAACCGGGGGAGCGAACTGGTTGTCCACGCTGGCACGGGCACAGAACCAGGCCTGGGGGAAGTCGAGGTCGCCGCCGACCTCGTCGTCCACGCGGCAGGGCGCGTACCCGAAGTCGATGACCTGGACCTGGGAGCAGCGGGGGTCGTGCGGGGGGAAAAGGGCGGCGTCGCTGTCAACGAGTACCTCCAGAGCGTGAGCAACCCGGCCGTGTACGCGGCGGGTGACGCCGTCTCGAGCGGTGGCCTGCCTCTCACCCCGGTGGGGGGGATGCAGGGCCGCACCGTGGCAGCCAACCTCCTAAACGGCAACACCCGCACGCCGAACTACCTGGGTATCCCGACGGTCGTTTTTACGACGCCGCCGTTGGCCCGGGTGGGCCTCGACGAGGCCGCAGCCCGAGCGCAGGGGCTCCAGTTCACAATGCACCACGAGGACACGTCGGCGTGGTACTCATCGCGCCGAGTCGGCCTCACCCACACGGGCTTCAAGACCCTCGTCGAGGACGGCACCGGACGGGTCCTCGGTGCCCACCTGCTTGGTCCTCACGCCGAGGAGATCATCAACATCTTCGCTCTGGCTGTTCGCAAGGGCCTTAGCGCGAGCGACCTGAAGGACATGGTGTTCGCATATCCGACCGGCGCGTCAGACATCCGTTACATGCTCTGAGCTACGGTTGGCCCGGAGCCCAGCCGGCAGCCGCGTTGGTAACGCTGGTAGCCGCCTCGGCGAAAACCCGGGCGGTACACAAGAAGACCCAGGCGCAAGACGGCACGGTGGACGCGTCGTTCTTCACGGCCACGTCGCCAAGCCGTTTTCGTCGGCCGTGTCGAGCCTGAAGGCCGCGATTTCGTAAGTAGGCCGGCACTTCATTCTTATTTTTCCGCTAAGCTAAGCGTACTTCTTCTCCTTCGAGCCGCTCGTCCTCCCGCCAGTGGAACTGCCGTTTCGGCTTGCCGTCACGTTCGGTCGCCAAATCGGGTTAGGGCGGGTTAGGGCCATGCAGAGTGGAGGACTATTCGACCTGAGACACCGCCTTATCTGTCCAGATCAGTCGCGCGCGGAGGCGAGAAACTCGAGCAACAGCCGCTGGTCCACCGGTTGGTTGCCAAGGCTCGCCACGTCCGCTTGATGTTGTGGCTCCCCTGGGCCGGGCTCTACCAGGGAAGAGGTCCCGCCCTGGTCCCGGGAGACGGTTACCGGCACTGTCAGCGCCACCGGAAGAGGTTCATCGTCCTCGAAGCACACGGCAGCGGACACGGTGGCCTTCGTGCCAGCGGGGACAACCTTGGCGCCCGCGCGTCCCCGAGCCCGCCGCTTAGCCGGGTGTACGGTCGGGCCCTCGGCCGTCTCGCCAGCAGTTTGGCAGATCTTCACAAGGCCGAGGTCGACCAGTTCCTTCACCGCCTTGCGCCCGTCGAACTCGCCGAGGCCCCGCTCTGTCAACACCGCACCGACAGGGCGGCCGCTGCCGATCGTGGCCACCATTTGCCACTGGTCTCTCCGGAGCATCACAGGGCCGTCGAACGAGGCTTCGAGTGCTACCCGGCAAGACTGTGAGGGGACGGTTGCCACGATGGACGGCCACTCGGCGAGGCGCCTATCGACTTCTTCCAGCAATGGGATGAGGTCCGCCGGCGCCATCGGGTTGACGGGTTCGGTGCCGGTATGGAACAGGAAACTGGCGTCCTCGAGAAGGAGGAGGGCGAAAAGAGCATCGAGGGCAGTCTTGTGCGCGCCCGCGTCGAAGCCGGCGAGCCGGCCCCGCTCCAACCAGACACTTATGACCTCGCCCCCCGCCTCCACCCGCAGTTCACCGGTCTGGCAGGTTACAGAAAGTAGCGAGAGGACGTGTGGCAGAGCGATTGTTTCGAACGTACCTTCGAGCGACACGGCAACCCTCAGTGCCTAATAGATCCTATGGATAACTAGTTCGGCACCGCCAGGGAGAAAGTTGAGCAAAAGCATGTCGCGCGAACCGGGCCCCCAATTTCGCCACAGCCATTAGGACCAAATGCCAGTCATGTGGAGCGCCCTGTCCCCGTCGGCGAAGCAACGCTTGACGGGTCAACCTCAGGTCGACCCGAGAAGAGCCCCGGGGGTCCGAGACACCCTCAGCGAGCAGAGCTCGGAGCGACCTTTGGTCCCGACCGCGGCGATAGCGGCCTTGTAGGCACGGGCCGCGTTGGCGACGTGTTGGTCTTCAAGCTTGCGCCCGACGCGGCCCATGTCTAGGCCAGCATCTTCCAGGCTGCCTAGTACGGTAGCCGCTCCCTCGATATCTTGGTCGATCGTCTGGGCCACAGTGCCGTGCTGCTCAAAGGCGGCGGCCGTGGCTGGGTCCAGCGCCCCGCGCCGCCAGCGTCTCCCAGCGCGGCCCGCTGAAGCGGTCACAGAAGGCTCGGTAGGCGAGCCTGGCCTGGGCGACGGCAGCTCTGCCTTGCAGTTGTGGCACCCCCGGGCCCCTCCTGGCGAAGAGCGAGCCGTTGACCTCGGCGTCTACCTGGCTCAGGGAAAGCGAAGCCACGCTGTGGACGCCGGAGAGGTCCCCAGGGCAGGTCTCCAGGCCGGACAGGTAGGCCTCGACCACCTGCTGGTTACGCCGTGGCGTCCAGGTCGAATGGGGTGGTCCCGCCGGCTGTCCGCCCAGGGTAGGACCGCGGTGCTCAGGGTGCAACAGGGGAAACCGGCAACCTGTAGCTGCGGGAATCACCGATGTCCCGCCGATGCTAAGCGTTATATCGCTGGAAGTCGCGCCGCTACGGGCGCTTGCTCAAGGGGCACTGGCGTCGCGCCTCTACTTTGGTGCGCGGCATGCCCCTGATGTCACGGCGTGCTTGTGGATGCCCGCGAGCGCGGCATGGAAACGGTCGTCCCCGGGCCTGCCCCGGTTGTCACAGTGCGCCGTCGGCGGGCATGGCCTCGTAAGAATGCTGTCTTGGTACACAAAATGCTGCCGGCGCCGGGAAAATCTTCGGGTCGTCATGAGGGTGCCGCAACCCGTGGAAATGCAGCTCAGCATGAGTCGCGGCGTAAACGTCGTAGTCAACCTTTGACATGAAGGACTGCGCGGTAATCTGTTCCTCACCACAGCGAAACTCGGTCATGGTGGCCATCATAAGTGCGGGGCGGTTACTTCGCCAAGGCCTGACTGAAGTCCGCGATGAGGTCTTGCTGGGCTTCGATGCCGCAACTTACCCGGACCAGGTCGGGGGTGATGCCAAGGCGTTCTCGGTCCTCCGGGCGCATGCCCGCGTGAGTGCTGGTCGCGGGCCGGGTGATGAGAGTCTCGACGCCGCCGAGGCTCACCGCTGGGTAGGCCAACTGCACCGCGCCGAGCAGGGCTTCGGCAGCCTCCTCCCCGCCCCGCAGCCGCAGGCTCAGCATGCCTCCGAACCCGGAGAGCAGCTTGGCCGCGTGCGCGTGGTCGGGGTGGGAGGCGAGCCCAGGGTAGTGGACGGCGGCGACCGCAGGGTGGCTGGCGAGGAAATGGGCCAGCGCCGTGGCGTTTTCGTTTTGCGCCCGGACCCGTAGCGCGAGGGTCTTGACTCCCCGAGCGAGCAAGAACCCGGTGTGGGGGTCGAGGCTGCCCCCGAAGTGGTTGAGCGTCCTGCGTACCCGCTCGACCAGCCTTGCGCTGCCCATGATGCAGCCGGCCACGAGGTCTGAGTGGCCGCCCAGGTACTTGGTGGCGCTGTGGAAGCAAAGGTCGAAGCCGGCCGCGAGAGGGCGGAAGTTCACCGGGGTGGCAAAGGTGTTGTCGATGACCGTGAGCAGGCCCTCCCTGCGGCCGAAGGCGACGATTTCGTCGAGCAGGCCGACTCGGACCATGGGGTTGGTGATCGTCTCCACCAGGAAGACCTTGGTCTGCCGGGTGCGCGCGGCCGCCCAGGTCTCCGGCCGGTTCACGTCGACGAAGGTGCAGCGCCAACCGAGGTCTTCGCTGTGCTGGGTGAGGAAGTCGTGAGTGCCGCCGTAGAGGGAGTCACCCGCCAGTAAATGGTCCCCCGCTCGCAGGGTGCTGAGAAGGGTGGTCGTGACCGCCGCCATGCCTGAGGAGGTCGCTAGCGCGGCTTCGGCGCCCTCCAGCGCGGCGAGCTTGTCGTGCAGGTACCTCTGGGAGGGCGTTGAGTTGAGCCGTATGTACGGGATGTCGTGGTAAGCGGTGCCCGGGCCCATCGAGTACACGGTGCTCTGGTAGATGGGGAAGACCGCGGAGCCCTCCGGCCCCGGCCTGCGCTCCCCCCCGTGTACCGCTACCGTCTCGATCGAACCGCGCTCAGTGGGCATGACAGACCTCCCGTCTGGTGTCAGAGCCAAACTACAGCGCTTGTCCCGGCGCAGCAAAAAGGACGTTCGGCCCTAGCCCGGTTCGCTTGGGCCATCGCTGCTTTCTTTGCGCCCTGGCGGCCAAGAGCCTGGCGTGGCAGATCTTTGCTTCTACGCTCGCTTCCGCCGCTGCGCACTGGCCAAGGCACGGCCGCTCTTCTTGACACAACCTTTGGCGTCATAGTACCGTCACACGAAGTAACGATTTTCTCAATCTGAATGGGCCGCGAAAGTTCACTAAATCAAGAGCGGTGCTCGGGGGAAGGGGCCTCTCGGACCTAGACGGGAGAATGGCACGATGAGTTTCCTAGTAGGTACGCAAAATGGGTGACGGCCAGGGCCGTAGGCGGGTTGTCGCCAGTGCCGTGGACGTCGTCGAAGTCGTAGACGAGCCTCTACCTCGCTTGGAGGAAGGTGAGGCACTGGTCAGGCTCTCGGTCTCGGGGGTGTGCGGTTCGGACAAGGCTTGTGTCCACGGGGAGCACGTCTTCATGAAGCCGCCCTATTATCCCGGGCATGAAGTGGTCGGGGTCGTGGAGGCAGTCGCAGAGGGGGTGAGCGGGGTGCGGGTCGGCGACCGGGTCACCGTCGAGCCGACATTGCCCTGCGGGCATTGCAAGCCCTGCCTTAACAAAATGGAGAACCTGTGCGAGAACTTGCAATTCTTCGGTTGCGGCTACCGGGAGGGAGGTATGGCAGACGTTTTCACCGTGCCAGCACAACGGTTGTACAGGTTCCCCCAGGAGTTCACCGATCACGAGGCGGCACTTATCGAGCCCCTAGCCACGCCTGTCCACGCCGTACGCTTGGCGGGCGACCTCAAAGGCAAGGCGGTGGCCGTCCTCGGTTCAGGTACGATCGGCCTGTTGACGCTCTTGGCGGCGCGCCGGGCAGGGGCGCGGCGCGTGGTCAGCACAGACGTGCTCGCGAGGAAGCGTGAGCTCGCAATCAAGTTGGGTGCAGACGCGGCGGTGGACGCGAGCGTCCCTGACCTGGCGGGTGCGGTGAGAGGAGAGCTCGGAGAGAGCGGGGACGTCGTGTTCGACTGCGTGGCCAACCAAAACACATTGCCCGAGGCCATCAAGATCGCACTGAAGGGTGGGACCGTGGTCGTGCTGGGGGGAGCCCGGAGGCCGGTCACGATCGACCTGCCCCTGGTGCAGGAGTACCAGGTGCGCATACAGGGGGCCACCACCTACCTTAGAGAGGATTTCGAGGACGCGGCGCGGATAATAGGAGGGAGCGACTTTGACGCCAGCATTTTCGTGACAGCCACGTTCCCGCTGTCCCGGGCCAAAGAAGCGTTCTCAGCTATAAATTCAGGCCAGGAAGTGAAGATCCTCGTCGCAGCCGACTGAGGCGGAGAGCAGGTTCGAACTAGAGGGCCGTCGGGGCCTCCGGGGCCGGTGCCGCACTACGATGCTGGTGATGGCCCTGCGCGGAGAGTACCGTTTTCAACCTGTCCAGGGTTGCAGGGCTTCTCGGACCAGCGAGAACCTGACCCGCTCTTGTTCCAAGCGCACCCCGTGGCCGTAACGGTCTTCGACCAAGTCCTGGTAGAAGAGCGCCTCGGGACGGCTCAGGTGGGGGAGGGCCCGGCTTGTAGGGGCAGCTTCCTGGGCCCACTGGCGAGGGTGGGCGACCAAGGTCGAGGTGTCCATGAGGATGGACGCCACTTTGGGGTAGCGCTGGCGCAGGTTGTTCAAGATGGCGAAACCGTGGGTGTCGATGTCGCCCCAGTACACGAGCTCCTTGTCCTCGAGCCACTCGCCGCCATGGGTAGGTTCGAGCGCGTACCCCGACCCGAACATCACGATGCTGGCCGGCACTGCCGGGAACGCGAGGTAGCTGATCTCGTTCTCGACGATGAACACCGTGGTGGCCACGATCCCCGCCTTCGGCAGCTCGTCAGCCCTTAAGCGGGCTTCCGTGACGGCGGACGGCCACTTCGGCTGGGGGCCGAGGAACCGCAGCCGCACGTAGTCAGGGCGTGCCCGGAACCCGAGGCGCTTGGCGACGTCTAACGCGGAAAGGTCGGCTCTTTCTGGTGCAAGCACGAACAAGAGCCGTTCGAGCAGTTTGGAATTTCGTTCTACGAACTTGGTGTCCACGCCCTCCACGTCCAGTTGGCGGAGGTAAAGCGACGCAGTGTCATGGGTGGTGGCCCACTCGAGGGTTGCCAGAACCTGCTCCCATATCCCCCTGTTAGCGATGGCGACCAGAGGGTGCCGCACGACCCAGTCCCCGAGCCCGGGGAGGGAACGGTGGGTGAGCGCCAGCACCTCGTCGAGGGCGCGACGGTCCCGGGTAGTGCCTATGAGGTCGCACAGCTGCTCCGGCGTGTCCACCCATGCCCGGGCCGG
The DNA here is from genome assembly GCA_027334785.1 of Acidimicrobiaceae bacterium. GTDB lineage: Bacteria > Actinomycetota > Acidimicrobiia > Acidimicrobiales > Palsa-688 > JAJZYO01. The sequence continues at coordinate 3,150 of DAHWQF010000073.1, read as the reverse complement.
TAGCTGGTTCGCGCCGACGGCCCGGCTGGTGACCGTCCGGTACTCGGTCCGCAGGCGGGGCCGGCCCCCAGGCCCGCGGCTGTCGCGCTCCCACTTGGCCAGCCAGCGCCTCACGTCGTCGAGGTGGGCCAGGATGTCGGCCGCCTTCGGGGAACGAACGGCGAGCGAGATGGGCTCCCACGGGTCGCCGACGGCCAAGGTGGAGACGTACTGGCCCCGGTCCCACCGCTTGCGCAGTGTGCTGGCGATGTCGGCCACGTCGGCCCAGTCATGGCCCATCAGGGGATGCTCACGGCCGCCACTTGGGCGCCAGCGGGGCCGTGTCCTTGGCGGCGCCGGCGGAACTCCTCGACGGTGAGCCCCATCAGGCGGGAGTAATTGCCGTTGACGTTGTCGACGACGCCTATAGAGGAAACGTGGGGCTCTATCACGTGGATCTTCTGGAGCGGCGTGACGATGAGGAGCTGGAGCCCGAGACGCGTGAACAGGTGCAGGGCGTAACGGGTCGACTGCTCGGAGCCGCGCCCGAAGGCCTCGTCGATCACGACGAAGCGGAACGCCTTGGACCGCGCCGCGCCCCAGTCCAGCTTGAACTGGTAGGCCAAGGACGCGGCCAGGATGGTGTACGCGAGCTTTTCCTTCTGACCCCCGGACTTGCCCGCGGAGTCCGAGTAGCTCTCGTGCTCCGAGCCGTCGGACTTCCAGCGCTCCGAGGCCGAGAACACGAACCACTGCCGAACGTCGGTGACCCGCTTGGTCCAGGCCCGGTCCTGTTCGGCTGACCCCTCGCGGCCTCGGAACCTGTCGATGAGCGCCTTCACCTGGAGGAACTTGTCTTCGGAGTACTGCTCTCCCCCCGTGCCCACCACGTTGTCGGTGCAGGCTCGCAGCTCGGACCGGAAGTCGCGCACGTCTACGTTGGGGGTGGGGTCGGCGACCAGGACGATGTAGCGGCCCTCGTTGTAGTCGATGGACTGGAGCGAGTTGTTGATCTTCTCCACCCGCTGCTTGATCAAGGCCTCTTGCTTGTTGAGCTGGGCGGAGAAGCCGGCGATGTCCCGGATCGTGTTCTGGTTGAGGTAGTCCTTGAAGTCACGCTCGAAGCGGGGGAGGTCGTCCTCTGCCAGGCGGCGGTGAAGCTCGCGGTACTCGCCGGCGGCTTCGATGCTGGCATCTGTTTCGGCCGTCTCGGCCGGGTAGCTGGCCCGGAACGAGCCCATTGCCCTCACGATGCGGAGTCCCAGCTCCCGGAGGCGCTGCTGAGCCCGCTCGGCTTTTTGTGTGAGGGCTTCCCGGGCGTCTCGTTGCGCGCCCTCCAAAGCGGCGCGGCCGCTCGCGAGCGCAGTGCCTTGGTCGGCGAGCAACTTGAGGATGGCGGGGAAGTGCGGCTCAGCGCCTGCCAGCGCCTCGGCGTCGGAGAGGACTGCCTCGACGATGGCCAGCCGGGCCCGGCCCTGTGCCAGTTTTTCCCGTGTACCCCCGAGATCTTGCTGCAAGTCGCTCCGGCGCCGTTCCGCCAGCTCTACCTCCTCGGAGAGGCGGCGGTGCTCGGCGTTCAGCTCTTTCAGGACGTCGGAAGAGGTCTCGACTTGGTGCCGTTCTTCGCGCAGTGCGCCGGCCCGGTTGACGAGCTCCTGCCAGTCGAGGTCCTCCCACGAGCTGAACAGGTCGATCCCCGACAACGCCATGAACCGCTTGTCCAGCTTCTCGAGCTTTGCCTTGGCCGCCGCTTCTTCCTTGTTGGCGCGCAAGGTGCGGTCCTGGAGGCGGGCAGCCTCTGCGACGAGCGCTTCGACCTTGGCCGCGTTTGACCACCCGAGGACGTAGTGGCGGCGGTCGCCAACCTGGCGGCGGTCGTCTTTTTCGTGCCGGTCCCGCTCTTTTACCTGGCCGGCCCGGGTCACGGCCTTGGGGTAGCGCCGGAGCTCGCCCACGCTGTTGACGCACACATGGTCGGCTCGTCGGGAGAGCTCGGCCCCAAGCCATGGGGCAAAGGCCGAGCCGGGCTTCACGTCGACGAGATCCATGAGCAGTGGCGCGCTCATGAGCCTCTCGGGCTCCGGGGCCCTGGCGACGGTCGTTGGCACCCGGAAGTAGACCACTCGCGTCCCCAAGTGGCGGCCGTCGACCCACGCCGCCACCTGTTCGTAGTGACGGTCGGGGACAAGGAGCGAGAGGGCAAAGTTGTGCAGGACCCGCTCTGCCGCGCCCTCCCACTCGCGCGCCTCGGGGCTCACCTGGAGCAGCTCGCCGGCAAAAGGCAGGTCCTCCGTGTCCAGCCCCAGGTCGGCGCACATGAGCTCGCGGAGCTTGACGCTTTCGCCGGGAAGGTTGCTCTGGCGGGAGCGCAAGCTGAGAAGCTCCTCGTTGAGCCGCTTGGCCTCCTCTTCCACCTGGCGAGCGCCGACGCGTAGCTCGGTGAGCTCGTTTTGGGCCTCGGCGCGCTCTTGGTCGACTTCGGCGCTGGCCAGAGAGGCTCGGGCCCGTGTGGCCTCGAACTGCTCAGCCGCCTGCACCGGGGGTAGGCCCGCCGCCTCCAATGCGCTCGCGAACTGGCGCGCCCTCTCCCGGCGCTTGGGCAGCTCCTGGTCGCAGAGGCGGATCTGCTCGTCGATCGTCGCCAGGCGGTCGCCCCCGCTGCGGGCGATGTCGGTGCTCACCAGCTGGAGCTGCCCCCGGAGGGCGCCCAGGTGAGCCCCCAGGGCCTCGAGCCCATCTCCAAACCGCTGCTCTGCGCCTTCGAGCTGGGCAAGCTCGTCTGTGACCATGGAGCGCTCGTGGTCGGCGAAAAAGTAGGGGAGCGCCTCGCGTTGACGGGAGATCTCCTGGAGCACCGATTCGTTGGCCTCGTAGCGGTCGAGGTCGGCCATTATGGGGCCGAGCTGCTCGAGCTGGGCACGGGCCTTTACGACCGCGTCGTGCGCCCGGGTGAGGTTGTCGAAGTGCTCGATGAGAGTAGTCACTTGTTCTTGGGCATCGAACGGCTCGAGCATGTGGTTGCGCACGAAGTCGTTGAGGTTGTCGACGGCCTTCATGGACACCGTCTGGTGGAACAGGTCCATGGCTTGCTCGGACTCGATCCCGAGACGACGGCGGAAGTCCTTGCCGTACTCAGGGAACGCGTCGTACACGCGGGCTCCCCGCTCCTTC
>DAHWQF010000739.1 GCA_027334785.1 Acidimicrobiaceae bacterium | reverse complement strand
CTCGACAACTACATAGCCGAGCGCCTACGTGAGCGCGACGGCTGACTCCGCCCGGACGCGCCGGACCTCTGACCGCAGCGCGCTCAGTGGCCTGGGCGGCCTGGGCCTGCCAGTTTAGAAGGGCCGGTTTAGAAGGGCCGGTTTAAGAGGTTGGCCTTTCCCGCCGATACTTCTCGCATGTAGCTGGTAGCCAGGCGCGTGCTTGGCCGGGAGGCCTGGCTTGGGCCTGGCGCCGGCCAAGTGCCGCCGGCGAGGAGACGAGTGGCCTCTGTAGCGATGGCAGGACCGCTGGGACCGGGCGTTCAGGTCGGTCTCCAGTTGCCGAGCACTTCGACGTGCGCGGCTCGCGTTGCCTCTTGCAGCGGTCGGAGCCTGGTCCTCGAGCTGCTCGAAGAGATCGCCCCAGGCGCCCTCGAGGAGGGCTCGGTGATGGAACTCTTCATGCCCCTGTCGTGGGGCATGTACAAGTGGCTGTGCATCGTCAGCTGTCACCCGGGCGAACGCAAGGTAGAGGTCGAGCTCCTCGACGCGCCGATGTTCATACAGCGCCGGCTCGACCCACGCGTTGGGGTGGCCCTGGCGGCTGGCGTATGCCTCCTGAGGGACATCAAGCGCGGAGAGCCGCACGAGGCGCTCGTGGCCGACCTCTCAAATGGAGGGCTGAAGCTGGAGAGAGCGCGCCAGCTCCGCACGGGCGACATCATCGAGGTCCAACTGGACCTTTCGGTCGCGCCGGGTTCCTCCGCTGGCCCCGTGGCCTTGGCCGGCCGGGTGGTAATGGCCTACCCGAGCCCACCGGGCGACGACCCCGCCACGACCGACGCCCACGTCTGCTTCTTGGAAGGCCAACCCGGAGCGCTGGCATCCGTGGCCCGCTTCGTAGCCCAGCAGCTGAAATGCCGCTGGGAAGCCTGACGTTTTGCAACGGCCTCCAGGGCAGCGCAGTGGTTGGTCAGTGAGACTTCGCGTCACCGGCCCTCGCATCGGCGAGGGCCTGTTCGGCCACCTTCACCAGGCTCGGCGAGGGGTCGTGGCCGAGGTACCACTCCAGCTCGGCGGCAGCAGCCGAAGGGGCCTTTTCGTACTCGAGGAGCACGAGGCCGCGGTACAAGTGGGCGGGGCCGTAGGAAGGGTCGACCTTTTCTGCTTTGGTGAGCAGCGGCATTGCCCGGGACGCAAACCCCGCCTCGGCGAAGATCCACCCTTCAGCCGTCAAAGCGATGGGTTGGTCCGGGTTGCTAGCCAGGATCTGGCCGTAGATCGCGAGCGCCTTGGCCGGGTCTTTCCCCATGAGCGCCTGGGCCTCCCCGAGCTCGACGTTGAGCCCCGTCGTGCCGCCCGTGATCGTGCCGCCGGGCAGCTCGGGAGAAGAGCGGTCCACGACCCACAAGACGGCGCCGAGCACCATGAGCCCGACGCCCGCGGGCACCATTAGGCGCTGGTACCAAGGACGCGGGCGCCGCGCTGGCACGGGCACCGTCTTGGTTGGCTTGGTTGGCCCCTCCCCAGCTGGTTCGGCGGCGAGCTCGAAGAGAGCAACCTGGACCGCCGCGCCCTCGCCGGCGCCGGGGTCGTGGGACGTGCCGAGAGAGGCGGAGAGGCCCGGCGACGAAACGACTGGAGCCTCCGCGTCAGGTGGGAGGGCCGCGGCCGTCATCATCCCGGCCCGCCGCCAGCGGACGAAGGCGAGGCCGAGGCCGGCGGCACCGACGGCAACGGCTAGCGCCGGTAACACCCAAACCAGTACAT
>DAHWQF010000738.1 GCA_027334785.1 Acidimicrobiaceae bacterium | reverse complement strand
GTGGCTCTGGCAGGCGGTCGTCGACGATCCTCGGTGTCGAGCCCTTGACCTTCCAGCAAGGGGAAGGCTATACGGTCAACGGTAGGACGAGACCCAGGAGGTGGGCCATGGCCCAAACGACGACGATCACGGTGCAAGAGATCCACTGCGAGAGCTGCGAGCACACCATCGCTACCGCGTTGTCACGGCTGAGCGGCGTACTGCGGGTCACCCCTGACGCCGAGACCAACCAGGTGAAAATCAGCTACGACGAGCTGGCGCTGAACGAGGCCAACCTGCGCTCGGCGCTGGCCGAGATCGGCTACGACCCGGTCGCCTGATGCGCATCGGCGAGCTCGCAGACCGGCTCGGGGTGAACCCGAAGACGATCCGCTTCTACGAGGCCCGGGGCCTGCTACCGGACCCAGCGCGACTGCCCTCGGGATATCGCGACTACGGCCCCGAGGACGAGTCCCGCCTGGCGTTCATCAAGACCGCCCAACGCCTCGGGCTCTCCCTCGACGAGATTGGCGAGATCTTGGCGTTCAAAGAGCGCGGCGAGCGTCCCTGCAGCTACGTGCTGTCGGTCCTCGCTGCCCAGCTGTCTGACATCGACCGTCGCATCGGCGAGCTGGTACGTCTACGCGCCGAGCTCGTCGTCTTGAAGGACCGAGCCGACCAGCTCGCCACCGGCGACGCCTGCTACTGCGGCATCGTCGAGCATGCCGGCCGGATCGGCCAAGCGACCACCCGCTGATCACGTCGATCGGCACCGAGAGCCGCGTGAGGCCCGGACGCGGACGCGAGCTGGGCTCGTCAACCGGTTCCGGATTGTGATGTTCCCGGTCATCACCGGCGCCACCGGCCGTGAGCGCATCTACGACGGCTACCCCGACGTCGCCCTCGACATGATCACCGCCAGAACGTTCGATCAACAGATCCAGCTCGTAGAGTACCGCCCACGGGTCCTCGACCACCTCCCGCTCGAGGTCACAGCGTCAAGCCCGAGATCGGCGCGCGGTCGTCGGGGCTCCGATTGACGAGCCGGGCCGAGGAGATCCACCGCGCCCGCCCGTACAGAGCAAGGCCAGCCTTCTTGCCAAGGTGGGCTCGCCTCGCGACGACGTGAGCGAGATTGGAAATCGCCCAACGCCGAAGACGGATGCGCCTCGATCGGCCGTCCCGCTCGTCGATGGGTGTTTGGGCCTGGCTAGCCGGGCCGGACTTGCCAAGGCACCCGTTACTGCACTGCCCGCTCACCACGCGCGCCCGCCCTCCGGGCCGCAGGGCAACACCGGCCTCCTTCAAAGCACGCCGGACGGTGCTCGCTGCCACGCCAAACTGCACGGCCACCCAGTCAGCCGATCGGCCCTCGGCGTAGAGCTGGGCAGCCCGGCCTAGATCTTCTCCCTGGAGCGCCCGGCGCTTCCGCTTGGGCACACCGTGGCGCCAGACGTGGCCGAGCACCGTCGTCCGATGCACGCGGAACGCCGCCGCCAGGTCCTCGACGGGGACACCCCTACGGTAGGCCGCAACCAGCTCGGCCACCTCGCCAGGTGCAAGACGTCGCTGGACCGGGAGAGAGGCCACGACCGGGTCGGACGGGTGAACTGGAGCCTCGGCGGGGCTCTGGCGCAGCACCGTCCCCAGGGTAGGTAAGCAGAGCAAATGGCCATCTACCTGGGCAAACGCACTACCACCCGCCGTCGAAGATGGTCTCGTACTGTGACAAGGTAAGACCACCGCAAGCTTTGGATCTTCGCGCCTCTCGGGCTGACTATCTTGAGCTTTCATGCC
>DAHWQF010000737.1 GCA_027334785.1 Acidimicrobiaceae bacterium | reverse complement strand
GACGTCCAGCATAATCCCCAGTACGTTCGTACGCTCAGTATCGCTTACTATTTACGGAGCAGTTCGGAACCCCATGACCGGCACTGTGGCCAAGCCGGTCGCCCTACCGGGCTTCGATGGGTCTGCCGGTGCCATGGCCTGCCCCACCAGTTTCCGTTGCCTCGTTGTCGGGAGCAAGGGCGGTCCCAATTCGTTGTCTGTCCCCCCGGGTGAGGCGATGGTCTTCCATCCCCTGGACGGCCAGCCGGGCCCCCACATGACCATGGGGGTCGACGCCAACTGGATTTCCTGTCCCACGACTGCAGTGTGTGAACTGACCGGAGAGACGCCCAACGCCGCGGTTTTCGCCCGCCTGCAACCGGCGTCGCTTCAAGTCACAGGCGTCGTGGCATCCGGGGTCAGCGGCCTGTACTCGCTCAGCTGCTCTTCTGCGCGCAGCTGTGAGGCGGTCGGTTTCGCGGCGTACGCGAACGGCGGCCACTTTGGCGCGTTGGTGCCCGTCGACCCGGTCTCCGGGGTCGTCGGCCCCTGGCAGCGAACCAACGACACCTTGGGTGGCCTCTTCTGCCTGCCCGCCTCGTCGGCGCCCACCACCACGTGCGAAGCGTTGGGGGACAACGCTTCCGGCTCCGCCGCCTACGTAATGCCGGTCATGGACGGCATCTTGGACGGTGCTGAGCCCGTCGCTGGTTCGACGTTCCTCCAAGCGGTCTCCTGCCCAACGGCTGACCTCTGCGTACGCACCGGGACCTTGGGCCAGCCGTACGTGGGCTCCGGCGAGGGAGCGTTCTCCGTGCAACGGGTCGTGCCGAATAACGACAACACAGCTGCCTCGTGCCCCGGCTCCGGGACATCGCAAGACAAACTCGTCCCCCACGGCTCGAGGTTCGACGACATCACCGATACGCGGCCCGGGGGCTTTGGCGGCGTTTACGCCCACATCTCGTTCGCCCCCGACTGCCGCGATGCCAAGTCCAACCCGGCCACCTCGTCCTGGGTGATGCTCCAGGCCGGGAGTACCAAGTACGCCGGGTGCGGAGGCACGAGCTATGTGTTCGTCCAGGCCGGGATTTTCTATTCCTTCCCCGCCAACAGGCCCACAAGCGCGCACCCCTTTGCCGAGGTCCAGTACCCGTGCCTGCGAGGGAACGGGACGCACGAGTTCGACCAAGCAATCTCGTCCGGCACCTTCGGGGTCGAGGACCTCGGCCGCTCGACGAGCCACGCCAACTGCCCGGGCCTGGCCGCCCCGGCCGGAGGGGACGGCACCGACAAGGTCATCGACCGGGTGGAGACCACGCTCAACGGCAGTTGCTTATGGGTCATGGACTTGCCGGCCGAGTACGCCGGCCGCATGTACTGGGCCAACCTGGCCGGCGAGGTCCACACCTACACCGCGCAGGTGCCAGGCGACTACCAGTACCCGCTGACCTTCACCAACGCCCACGTCTACTACGACGGGAACTGGGTGAACTTCACCTCGAACGGGAGCCGCCGGCCCGGGAACCCGTCGGCGGTCTCGGCTCCCGCCCAGGTGGTGGTGGACGCCAGCACGAACGGGGGGACGGGGTGCCAGCTCCGCTCCCCCATTGGCGGGGCGAACTGGGCGGTTTACATGTGGTCGGCCGACGAAGCCGGTCAATGCAACCCCTATTCGGGCTGACCTGTAGTCGAGGGCCCGCCGGGCCGGGCCGTGAGCCGCCCCTCCGGGCCCTCCTCGTCGCCGGCGATGGCAGCGATCAGGGGGGTGGGCTCTGGCGCGGGGGAACCTTGGCGTTGGGGGACGTCTTG
>DAHWQF010000736.1 GCA_027334785.1 Acidimicrobiaceae bacterium | reverse complement strand
AACGCCGAAGGGACCGCCGCCCTGGTAGAGGCGGCCAGATCTACAGGGGTTCGGCGGCTGGTGCACCTGAGCACGATCGATGTCTTCGACGCCGCTGCCGCCGAGACGTTCGACGAGACGAGGTTGGCCACCGGGCCGAAGCGCACCGCCTATCAGCGCTCCAAGCAGCGGGCTGAGGAGATCGTCCTGTCAGCGCCAGGCAGCCTCGAGGTGGTGGTGGTCAACTCAGCCGCAGTGATTGGCGGCCGAGCGAGAGCGCAAAGTCTCGAGCACCAGCTCTTCTTGCCGCTGGTCCGCGGTCGGCTCCCTCTGCTGCCGCCGGGCGCCCTGAATGTGGTGGGGATCGAGTCGCTGGTCACCGGCTTGATCATGGCGGCAGAGCGTGGTGCGCCTGGCGAGCGATACATCCTCTCTGATGGCTACGTCACGATCAGAGGCTTGGCGCGACTTGTCCTCGACCGTGCCGACAGGCAGCGACTGCCTCCCACGTTGCCCGCCGGTCCGGCCCGGGTCCTATCTCGGCTTGCCGAGTCGGCAAGTCGCGTGACTCGTCGGCGCCCGCTCTTGTCCGCTGGACAGCTTGAAGTGCTCCTTTGGGGAGCTCGTGCGGACGCGGCGAAGGCCGAACGAGAGTTGCTGTGGCAGCAGGCGTCGATCAGCCGGGCAGTCAGCGAGGCTCTCGAGGAGCTAGCTGGTGTAGGCAGGAAGAGATGAGGTTGAGCCGTCAACAGCAAAAGCAGCGCACTAGGGAGAGACTGCTGCTAGCAGCTGAAACGGTCTTTCGCCGAAATGGATTTCATCAGGCAACTGTAGAGGGGATAGCTGAGGAAGCTGGCTATTCGAAAGGTGCCTTCTATGCCAACTTCAAGGACAAAGAGGAGCTGTTCCTCGCCCTCGTCGAGATGAGGCTGAACCGACGTGCGCTGGCGATTCGGGACACCAACCAGGAACAGCGCCCCACAGATGAACAAGCGGTAGATCTCGCCCAGCGCTTCGCATCTTATGCCGAAAGTGACCCCGGTTGGCAGCAATTGTTCTTCGAGTTCTGGGTGCATGCCAGTCGCTATCCTGAGATCGGTCAGAGGTTCGACAGAGCGCAGACCCCATTGCGCGACGCGCTCACAGACGCCGTGAGAGAGCGCATGGTCCTTCCGCCGACGCAACCGCCACGTCTGGTGGCCGACGCGATCTGGGCATCCCTGACGGGGGTGGCCCTCGAGAGCATGAGAGCCGGCTCTCAACCCCAAGCGTTGGCCGAAACCGTCATCACGGGCCTGCTGAGAGGACTCTCCGCCGGCGGCGTGCCACCTTCACGCCCTGCAAACTGAGGACAGTTCCGCCACCAAAGTGCCCGCCCAGGGGCAGCCAGCCTGCGCCGACACTGGACTCGAGGCCTGAGCACAACACGGGCCCAGACCCCTGTCGGTGCCGAGAATGCCATCCACGCCCTGCGACCAGCACTTTGACGACTGGACGCAGGCACGGAGATCGTCCGGCCGTGACCCTCTTGTTCCTCTACCGGGCGTTCTGGCGCGCCATCCGGCTCATCCGACTCATCTGCCGCAGTGACACCGATCTCGTCGTCGAGGTCGTCGTGCTGCGCCACGAGGTGGCGGTCCTGCGGCGCCAGGTCCACCGACCGGCGCTAGAGCCGGCAGACCGAGCGGTGCTGGCGCCGAGACCTCGCGGCCAAGTGCTGGACCTACCCGCAGCCTCGGCCAGGTCGACCGGCTATCCGAAGGGAACCACGGCCGTGGTGCTCCGCTTGGCGGAGGAGAATCCCCAGTGGGGCT
>DAHWQF010000735.1 GCA_027334785.1 Acidimicrobiaceae bacterium | reverse complement strand
CCCAGAGCAGTCGAAGCCGACGCCTGGGGTCTCGCCGCCCCAGATGTAGCGCGTGCCGACCTCCCCGAGCGCCCAGTCGAGCGCGATCCCCCCCGCCGTCCCCGCCGCGACGGTCTGGGCTTGGCTCTGGCCGTAGGAGCGGGCGAGGGAGAGCACCTCTGCGACGTACCAGGACGCATGGTTGTAGGCGCTATGCCGATGTCGGCATAGCGCCTATTATGCCGACCCCCTCGTTATGCCGACCTGGGGTGGAGATCCCTTGTGGTTGCTGGGGTTTTGGCTCGGTGAGGTCGGCATAACGCGAGGCCCGGGCAGTTGGCGGTGAGCGGGCTTCGGATCGTTGGGATCGCCGGTGCGGGTGTGGTGCTCCTGGTTGTCGTGGTCATGGGGGCGGCCGGGGTCGCCTTGATGTCGGTGCTCACCGGAGGTGACGTCATCCCGTCGGCGTCGGCAACTGCGGCGATCCCCTCGAGCATGCTCACGCTGTATGAGCAGGCGGCGGCCACCTGTCCGGGGCTGCCGTGGACGGTGCTGGCGGGCATCGGCACTGTCGAGTCGTCGAACGGGACCTCGGACCTGCCCGGCGTGCACACAGGGGCGAACTTTGCCGGGGCGGAGGGGCCGATGCAGTTCGAGCCGGCGACCTTCGCCGAGTACGACCAGCCGGTCCCGCCCGGCGGGGCGGACCCACCAAGCCCCTATGACCCGACCGACGCCGTGTACGCGGCGGCGCGCCTTCTGTGCGCGAACGGGGCAGCGGGTGGGGCCGACCTGTCGGCGGCGGTGTTCGCGTTCAACCACGACACGAGCTACGTGACCGAGGTGCTGGACCTCGCGCAGAGCTATGGCCAGAGCGCGGCGGGGACCGTGGCGGCAGGGACGGCGGGTGGGGTCGCCGTCGACTGGGCCCTCGCCCAGGTCGGCACCCCGTACGTGTGGGGCGGCGAGACCCCCGGGGTGGGCTTCGACTGCTCGGGACTGGTCCAGGCCGCCTATCGGGCGGCCGGGATCAGCCTGCCGAGGGTGGCCCAGGACCAATACGACGCCGGCCCGCGCCTGCCAGCGGGCACGCCCCTCCAGCCGGGCGATCTGGTGTTCTTCGGGGCCGGGCCCACCGAGGTGACCCACGTCGGGATCTACGTGGGCACGACCGGCGGCCAGGCGGTCATGGTGGACGCCCCGCATGCCGGTGCCGACGTCCGGGTCGAGGCGTTCCCCACGACCGTCGGCGTCTCCTGGGGGACCGATGTCTACCTGGGGGCCACCCAGCCGGGCGGGTGACCCGCAGCGGTCAAGCTCACAAGGCTTCGAGGAACGCGAGGAGCGGGTCGGGTGGCACGTAGCGGCCGGGTCGGGTGCCCGGTGGCTGGGTGCGCGCCAGCGCCCGCTCCTTCTGGGTCATGTCAGCGTGGAGGTAGCGGTCGGTGGAGGTGACCTGGGCATGCCCGAGCCACAGCGCGATGACCGTCTGGTCCACCCCTCGGAGCAGCAGCCTCATGGCCGCCGTGTGCCTGAGGGTGTGCGCGGTCACGTGCTTGGTGGCGAGCGACGGGCAGGAGGCTGCGGCTTTGGTGACGTAGTGGGCGATGCGATGTTCGATGGCGTCGCGGCTGAGGGTCCTCGCGCTGACGGTCGGGAACAGCGGGTCGCCGGGCGCGCCGCCTCGTTCGGCGAGCCAGGCGGCGAGCACCTCGACGGTGGGGGCCAGCAGCGGCGTCGCCCGCTGGCGGCGGCCCTTGCCCTGTTTTTGCTCCTGCTGCTGGGGCTGATCTTGCGCACCCGTCTCAATCAACCGGTCAAAT
>DAHWQF010000734.1 GCA_027334785.1 Acidimicrobiaceae bacterium | reverse complement strand
TCCTGCTTCGGCCGACCGGGCCGCCCTCTCGGGCCGCTCCGACATCTTGGTGCCTCACCTTTAGGTCCCTACCTGCCGTCTCGGCGCAGGCTGGGTGAGCCAGCACGTGGTGGGACGGCAACCGGTGCGCCCAAACGGCACGACTCCGCCGCCGCCTGGGCGATGTCAAACGCGGCCAGGGCATCGACGCCCGATGGCTCGGCGGGCTGGCCGGCGAGCACCGAGCGAGCAAAGTGCTCCAGTTCAGCGGCGAACGCGGCACCGTAGCGGCGGTCATAGCTCTCGACGAGGGGCCGGCTGGCAGCCCCGGCCTCCCGCCATTCGTAGCGGGCGGAGAACGGGTCGTCCACCCGGACCGTCGCCTTCGCCCCCATGATCTCGAGAGAGCTTTCGTAGCCGTACCCGGCCACCCGCGAGATGTCCAGGGCGCCGAGGGCGCCCCCGGCGAAGTGGAGCACCACCACGGCGCTCTCGTAATCGCCCGTACCCGCAAAGGCGGGGTCACGCCAGGGAGCACCGTGGGCGCTGACGCTCTCCACCTCTCCCACCAACCAGCGAGCCGTGTCGAAATCATGAATGCCCATGTCGACAAAGATCCCTCCGGACCCGGCGATGAACTCCGGCGCAGGGGACGCCTTGTCGCGCTGGCTGGCGCGGTACAAGAGGACCTCCCCGAGCTCACCGGCCTCGGCCCGCTGCGCCACAGCGACGAACGCGGGGTCGAAGCGCCGGTGGAATCCGACCTGGAAGCACACGTCGCTGCCCGAGAGCGCCTCGACGACCTCCACGGTCGAGGCTCGTTCCAGAGAGATCGGCTTTTCGCAGAAGACGTGCTTACCTGCCTGGGCAGCTTCGAGGACCATCCCGGCATGAGCGGCCGTGGGCGCCGCGACCACCACGGCGTCCACAGCGGTGTCGCCCAATAGTTCGTCGTAGCTCGCCACCACCCGCGCACCGAGTTCTACGCCAATTGGCCGCGCCACCTCCCGACGGGTGTCGAACACCGCGACCAGCTCGGCAGAGGGGCACGAGTGGGCGAGGTTGCGAGCGTGCACCCGGCCCATCCGGCCAAGCCCTGCTACCGCGAGCTTCGCCCTGCCAGTTGCCCCGGTCGCCACCCCTACGTCGGTGCCGCCGCTCATTCTTGGGCGAGAACGCGGAGCGCCCCCGTGCCTAGCGAAGACTGGTCGATACCGAGCTCGCTCAGTTTGCCCTTGATGATGTAGCCCGCCAGCTCCTGCTCGCTCTGGCCCTCGTTGGCTACATCGACGACCTTCTTGCCGTGCCAGAAAACGACGAAGCGGTCGGCCACGTCGCGCACCTGGGCGAGGTTGTGCATGACGCAGACGACGGCCAGCCTTCGTTCTCTCGCCCTGCGCATAAACTCGAAGACCTTTTCGGTCTCCGCAATCGACAATGCCGACGTCGGCTCGTCCAAGATCAGCATCTTCTTCTCGAAGGCCACCGCCCGGCCGATGCTGATCGCCTGGCGCTCACCACCGGAGAGGCGGCTCACATCCTGACCGAGGTCGCGCAGGTTGCCGAGCCCGATCTCCTCCAGCATCCTGTTGGTCTCCTTGCGCATACGGCGCAGGTCCAAAAACGGGCCCCTGCGGACCTCGGCGCCGAGGAAGAAATTGCGCACGATGCTCATGGAATCGACGAGGCCGAGGTCTTGGTGGACCGTTTCGATGCCGGCCTGGCGGGCGTCGGCCGCGTTGCGGAACCGGACTTCCTTTCCTCCGATGGCGATCGACCCGCGGGTTGGTTGGTACACGCCCGAGGCGATCTTCACGAACGTGGACT
>DAHWQF010000733.1 GCA_027334785.1 Acidimicrobiaceae bacterium | reverse complement strand
CTCACGGCGGAGCTCGCTGCTCTGGAAGGCGTACCCCTCACGGTCGGGTCGAGCGGCTCCCCATTGACACCTGGCCGGCGTACTCTGCCACCGCTCATGTCGAACATGACCACAACCCCAAGATCGGGCGCCACGAGCCGACCGGGCGGGTCCTCGCTTCAGTGGACCTTAACGTCGCGGTTCGCGACCTCAACGTGCTCTGGGCGCTGGGAGGTGTCCTCGCTCGCCAGGAGGCGTTCAACCCGCACGGTGTGAGCTGGTACGTCGACGACAACCCGGCCTGGCCGGCCGTGCGCACTGCCGCCATCCAGGCGGCTTTGCGCAAGGTCAGGGACTACGCGAGCGCTCTCGGTGGGTCGCTCATTTTTGTCGAGCACGTTGCGGACGTCGGACTCTTGACCGGGAGCGGCGAGGGTCCGCGGGTGTTCCGTGAAATGGCGGGGAGGGCGGCGAGCGCTCGTGGTCCTGTGGACGGGGTGGAAGCACCGTCACTCGACACCGTCCTCCAGGAGATCACTGCCGTCATCGAAGCTCGTTGCCGAGCTACCGGCCCTCCTACGTCAAGTGCCACAGCCTCGTCTTCGTGCACACAGAAGAACCGTTATTGCGGCGGCACGTTTGGCGATCCCACGGTCCCCGGGCAGTGCCAGTACTACGGCTCGGGAGCGCTCGACTGTCAGGAGTCAGCATTATAAGTGGCGACACAATTCGCGGAGCTCTGGTACCTCAACCACCGCGCCACGTGCCTATCGCGTCCGCCGCCGGGGAGCCTCGGTCTGTTTGGGATGGGCGATGCCGGCCTGAGTGACCCAGAGCACTTTGTCCTCGTCGTCGATGGCGTACCACACGCGACCTCCGGCCGTCGTCTCCACTTGCGATTGGTCCAGTTTCCTCCCGCCGATAATCACTTGTCCGAGGCTGCCCCGCAACTGGTGCTGCCGGTCTGCAGTACGCCTGGGGTCGCTCGTCATGGCTACCCAGGCCCGGTCGGCAGCTTCCAGTGCTTGGCTCACGAACAAATCCCACCCCAAAGCTGCCGGCCTGTCAGCAGCCCTGGCCGTCCAAGGTTTGGGACGCGGAATGCCGCCCCCCTGCGTGCCACTAGCGCTGCACCTTTGGCCTCGCGATAGTCCCGCCATCGCCGGGGAGCTCAGAAGACAGCCGCTTTGCCAGTTCCGGGTCGGCCCAGACCTCAGCAGTGTGCTCCCACTCGGCGAGGGAGCGGGCGAAGGGCTCGAAGGTACCCGTCTCAGCTCCGGCTGCCAGGTTGGTCAAGATGTCCGCCAAACAGCCCTCCTGTTCCCCCCTCGGCATCCAGGCAAGCCAGGGGAGCTGCTCGGCGAGGAGCCTGGCCGCGAGCGCGGCATCCTTCCTCGCTAAGTCACGGACCATCGCGGATGCCAGTGATGTGCCTCGCATCGCGGCTTGGTAACGGCGGGCGCGCGTCATGACCAGGGCCTCGGCGTCCCGGCGTTCCAGTCGCACATCCCCGTGCTCCAGTGCTGGGAGCACCTCGCTCGGGCCTCGCAGGAAGGATGAGTAGGGCACCTCAGTCACGGCCATGCCACCATGATATCTGAAGTAGTGCAGATATCCAGTGCTCTACGCTGCGCAGCCATGGTGCGTCCTGAAAGCTGGACCAGACCTGCGGGTGTAAGTCCCGCCTGGGTAATCGCCGGAGAGCCCGGTAGCAGGCCCCGGTTCGTCGTCGAGAGGCGGCGGGCTGAGCGGGGCGTCGAAAGCCTCTTTGGAGGGAGCAAGCGTGCGGGCCGTAGTGCCATCAGGTGCGAGTCCTGCAGCCTCGTCACAG
>DAHWQF010000732.1 GCA_027334785.1 Acidimicrobiaceae bacterium | reverse complement strand
GCTGGTACGACAACGAGTGGGGTTATTCCAACCGCCTGGTCGACCTGGCCCTCATCGTGGGCGGCAAGTAGCAGGGTCATGGACCTCCCCGTCCTGGAAGATCTGCGTCCTGTCGCGGGCAAGCGGGTGCTCGTCCGTTGCGATTTCAACGTCCCCATTTCCAATGGCGTCATCACCGACGACCTGCGCATCCGCCTCCCGATCGAGACCCTCACGTGGCTCTTGGACGAGGGCGCGGCCAAGCTCACCGTCTGCAGCCACCTCGGGCGTCCCAAGGGCAAGCCCGACCCCAAGTACTCGATCGCACCGGTCCGAGCTCACCTGGAGGGGTTGCTCCGGGCTCGCGGCGCCCATGTCAGCCGGGTGGAGCTGCTCGAAAACCTGCGCTACAACCCCGGCGAGGAGGCCAACGACCCCGAGTTCGTCAAGTCCTTGGTGGAGAACCAGGACCTGTACGTAGACGACGCCTTCGGTGCCGCCCACCGGGCGCACGCCTCGATCGTGGGCCCGCCCAAGTTCTTGCCCTCGGCAGCCGGCCGGGTGCTGGCTCGCGAGGTGGAGGTCCTGGACGGCCTCCTGCAAAAGCCGGAGCGACCGTTCGTGGCCGTGCTCGGCGGGGCCAAGGTCTCCGACAAGCTAGGTGTGATCGACGCGCTGCTCGAAAAGGTCGACACGCTCCTAGTGGGCGGGGGCATGTGCTTCACGTTCCTCGCTGCCGAGGGCCACAACCCGGGAGGCTCCCTGCTCGAGCACGAGCTCATCGACAATTGTAAGCGGCTGCTTGCCTCAGCCCGGGCGGCCGGGAAACGCATAGTGCTGCCCACCGACATCGTGGCCCTGTCTCCAGACGGCGTGTTTGGGGCCAGCAGGGAGCCCGCGGGGGAGCTGCGCGAGATGGGCCAGGACCTGCTCGACGGCTGGCTTGGCCTCGACATCGGCCCGGGGACGGCGGCGACCTTCGCCGACGAGATCTCCACCGCCGCGACCGTCTTTTGGAACGGCCCGATGGGCGTCTTCGAGGACCCTCGCTTTGCGGCTGGGACGCGCGCCGTGGCCGAGGCAGTCGCCTCCACCAAGGCCTTCACCGTGGTCGGGGGCGGGGACAGCGCGTCCGCCCTCAAGTCGTTTGGCCTGGCCGGCGAGATCGACCACCTTTCGACCGGCGGAGGTGCCTCGCTTGAGTTCATCGAGAAGGGGGATCTCCCCGGCCTGGCGGCGCTCCGAGAAGCGGCTTCGCGCCGCGACCGCTGAGAGACCCCTATGCCTGCCTCAACCGGACCAGGGGGCCGCAAGCCGCTGATCAGCGGTAACTGGAAGATGAACCACACCCACCTCGATGCCATCGCGGTCGTCCAGAAACTCGCCTACAGCCTCTCGCCGGCCGACTACGACCGCGTCGAAGTGTCCGTGCACCCCGCCTTCACGGCGCTGCGCTCGGTACAAACGCTGCTCGACGCCGACGAGGTGCCGATCGCTCTCGGCGCGCAGGACGTATATTTCGAGGACTCCGGCGCCTTCACCGGCGAGGTGAGCCCCGTCATGCTGGCCAAGCTCAACGTGGCGTACGTGATAGTCGGCCACTCTGAGCGGCGACAGCACTTCGGAGAGAGCGACGAGCTGGTCAACAAGAAGCTCTTGGCCGTGCTCCGCCACCAGATGCGCCCGATCCTCTGCGTGGGCGAGACCCTCGAGGAACGGGAGGCAGGTACCACCGAGCCCAAGGTCCTCGGCCAGCTCGAGGCCGGGCTCCAAGGGGTACCGGCGGAGGCGATGGCCAGCGTGGTCGTGGCCTACGAGCCGATCTGGGCGATC
>DAHWQF010000731.1 GCA_027334785.1 Acidimicrobiaceae bacterium | reverse complement strand
CGAAGGGTAGGAAGAACACTGTGGCAAAGAACCGCCGCCCCCGGCAGTACGGGCTGTCTAGGAAGAGGGCGAGCGCGAGGGCCAGGAGGATCATGAAGGTCACTTGGACCACTCCGAAGTAGGCCATGCGCACGACGGCGCTCCAGTAGGCGCCGTTGGAAAAGACGCTCCTATAGTTGAGCAAGCCCGAGTAGGCGCCCGTGAGCGGGCTCCGGAGCGACAGGACCACCGAGTAGACGAGAGGCCCGGCGAAGAACACAGCGAAAAGCGCGAGGAACGGCGTCGTCATCGCCATGCCCGAACGCCCTTCTTTGGCGCGCAGGCGCCGGCCAGGCCTGACCGGCTTCAGCGCGCCGCTCCTTGCCAGCGCCGGTGCCGGCAGCGTGGTGGCTCCTCCTGCCGTCTGCCCAGCCACGGGCCTCCCTTCGTCTCTAGGAGTCGGGGCGGGGGAACGACCGCGCTCCCCCGCCCGAGTGTGCCGCTTTAGCTCAACCCTGCACCGAGTAACCGGCGGACTTGGCGTAGCTGACCAGCTGCGACTGGGTCACTTGCAAGGCCTTGTCCCAGCTCTCCTTGCCTGCAGCGGCGGCTGCCATTTGCGTGGTCACGAAGTTGCCGAACTCGGTGTCCCAGGGGCTCCACTCGAAGTTGGTGACCACTTGCTCGGCGTACTTGTTGAAGAACGCGTTGACATTCCCGATGAAGTACGGCACCGGCCGGTTGAACTGCGGCACGCTGGCCCGGGCCAGCGCGGCCGGGAAGAGCCCTCGCCCGCCGCCGCTCGAAGTGGCCGGCTTCTCGTCGATGGTGAGGCCGCTCTTCGAGGTATTGATGTAGGCGGCAAAGAGGGCGGCGTACTTCACGTCCTTGGCCGGGCAGTCCTTGGTGACGGCATTGGTGGAACCGCCCCAGTTGGCGGTCGCGTGAGCGCCCGGCGTCCACTGCGGCATCTGGGTCACAGCCCACCGTTGCTTGGAATTGGGCGCCTGGTAGGTGGCGACCATGTAGGTGGGCGACCAGCCGGCACCGACCATAGCGGCGTAATAGTCCTGCGAGATGTGGTGGCCCCAGTCAGCGGTGAAGTCGTTGTCGATCTTGACCGCGCCTTCCTTGGCGAGGTTGCCCCAGAAGTTGAGGACCTTCGCCTCGATCGGCCCGTCAACGTTGACCTTCCAGGTGCCGTTGGGCTCGAGCACGTAAGGGCGAGCTCCCGCCTGCCACCAGAGCGACTCCAGCACGTCGGCATCGTTGGGTGCGAAGTAATCGAGCCACATCTTCGGGTTTGCCTTGTGGAGCGCGACCGCGTCGGAGGCGAACTGGCTCCAAGTCTTCGGTACTGGCAGCTTGTACTTCTTGAACACCGACGGCTGGTACATGAGCCCCATCGGGCCGATGTCCTCAGGCATCGCGTAGACCCCGCCCCGCTGGGAAACCTGGCCCCAGACCCAAGCCGGGAAGTCCTTCTTGTACTTGTTGACGTACTGGGAAATGTTTACGAGGTCGTGGGCCCCGAGGTACTGGGGCAGGTGGTCGTACTCGACCTGGGTCACGCACGGCCCGGTGCCCCCCGAGAGGGCTGTCGTCAGCTTGGAGTAGAACGTGCCCCCCGAGCCGTACTCAGGTGGCTTGGGTATCGAGATGTTCGGGTAAGCCTTCTCGAAGTTGGCTATGACGTTTTGCGGGTTGGTCGTCCAGGTCCACCACGTGAAGGTGATCTTGGAAGACGCCGAAGCGCTTGTGCTACCGCCTGCCACCATGCTGAGCAGGGTTGCAGCCGTCGCGCCCAGAGTTGCCAGTTTCTTCAGCTTCATGCCTTTA
>DAHWQF010000730.1 GCA_027334785.1 Acidimicrobiaceae bacterium | reverse complement strand
TTCCGTTGGCGTCCGCCACATGTACGCCCTGGTCGCTGCGCCAAAGCGACTTGGCGGCTCACCTGGCGGCCGGCCCCCCGGAGGGTGCCGCGACAAAGGTACTCACAGATTGCCAGGCGACGACGGGCAACAGCCTCCGCAGCGCCGACAGGTCCACCGGGACGCCCGCCAGGTAGCGGCGGCAGGCCTCGTGGGCCGGGCCGAGGACGACGAACTCCAGGGTCGCGGCCGGCCAAAGCGGCAGAGTCCCTGTGGCGGCAAAGGCCGCCAAGTGCTCCATCACCGGGACCGCCAACCCTGCCTTCAGGGCGGCGAGCTTCTCCCGCTCGCCCTGGGCAAATTCGAGCGCCATGGCCTCGTACATGAAGCGGGCTTCGTCCTCGTGACCGAGTACCCACTCGAGGTGCCCGTCCACCAACGCACGGACCGCACCTTCTGGACGCTCTTCTGCCAGCGTGCGCCTGGTCAGGTGGGCAAAGAGGCGCTCGAAGGTCCGGGCCAGCAGGGTGACCGTTAGCGACGGCAAGCCGTCGAAGAGGTTGTAGACGCTGGAGGGGCTGGCTCCGGCCGCGCGGCGGACGTCTTCGATCCGGGTGTTGAGCAGTCCATTCCTTGCGAAACAGCCCAGTGCGGCGTCCAGAAGCTCGTCGCGGCGCCTGATCCCGTCGCGACGCCTGGAGGGCGCTTGCTCTCGGGGGCGCTGGCTTGCGCTTCCCGCAGCAGTCATAGTTGGAGAGCTTCTCCAACTTTGTGGCATAGTGGTCGGCATCAGTTAATTGGAAGAGTAATCCAACAAGCGAGGGACAACATCGGAGGTGGCCCATGGACTTCGGTTTGGCAGGACGGGTGGCGGTGGTGACCGGGGGCTCGCAAGGTATCGGCCGGGCGACAGCCCTGCTTCTCGGTATGGAAGGGGCGCATGTTGCCGTCACGTACCACCGTGAACACGGCAAGGCGATGGCCGTAGTGAACGAGATCGAACGGTGCGGGAGCGAAGCTCTCGCCACCCACCTCGACCTGGGCTCAGCAGCCTCGGTGACCGGGGCGGTAGGGGCGGCCCTGGAGCGCTGGGGGCAGGTGGACGTCCTCGTGAACAACGCCGTCTACTGGGGTGACCGGGCACCATGGGAGGCGCCGTTGTTCGAAGAGCTTTCAGCCGAAGAGTGGACCGCCTACTTCCGCCTCAACTTCGAAGGCGCCTACAGCGCCGTCCAAGCGGTGCTCCCTTCCATGCGCGGCCACGGCTTCGGCCGGATCGTCAACGTCTCATCGGGAGTGGCAGTGGACGGGTTCCCCGGGAGCGCGCCCTACGGGGCGGCCAAAGCTGCACTCCACGGCCTCACCAAGACGCTCTCCAAGGAACTCGCCCCGGTCGGCATCTTGGTCAACGTGGTGGTGCCGAGCGCCACCAGGACTGAACGCATGGTCACCCAGCTCCCCGCTCAGGTCCTCGAGATGAGCGAACGGGCATCGCCTCTTCGCCGCCTGCCCAGCCCGGAGGAGGTGGCGGCCACGATCGTCTTCTTGTGCTCGGGCGCCAATACGGCGGTCACCGGCGAGGTACTGAGGGTCGGAGGCGGCGCCACGTAGCGCGCTCCTGACTTGGGTTGCGCTCTTCACTGGCTCGGCACGCCAGAATGTGACGCCAGAGGCAGACCGCCACGAATGTATGTGAACGAAGAACCCAGTAACTACGGGTCGTTTTGAACCGGGCTGGCACACCGCGGACGCCACACGCAGACTCAGACCTCCGGTAGTTGAGTAGAAAATTGCCTTCTGACCTGCTTCTTCTTAACGTCGCCAGTGTCGCGAAAGCAG
>DAHWQF010000072.1 GCA_027334785.1 Acidimicrobiaceae bacterium | reverse complement strand
CAGGGGGTGATGGTAGAGCGCACGCGCTCGGGACCCCCGTCATGGTGCGCGAGGGGGCGGTCGGGGGTTATTGCGCGCTTGGGGCGACGCGGTGCCCCCATTGGCACTGGCCGGGCAAACAGTTGGGGCCCGGGTTTCGTTGAGGAGTCAGCCGGCGCGCTGAGGGAAGCTGGCTTGGCGACGGTGATGAGCTCTTATTGTCGCGTGGCGCCGGGTTTATCGGGGGCGGGGTGGGAGGTGGGGCGGGTTCAGTTCGCCGTAGTCGTGGAGATAGGTGAGCACGGCCATAACGCGACGGTCGAAACGTTTGTCATCGGGGGTCCGTAGCTTGCGAAAGATACTGGTAACGTGGCTCTCGACGGCCTTTTGGGACACCGACAGGTTTTTCGCGATCTCTTCGTTGGAGTAGCCCTGGGCCATTTGGGCGAGGACGTCGATTTCCCGTACCGAGAGGGCTTCCAGGGAAGTGGCGAAGCGCCGCCTGACCAGGGCGTTGACGACGGACGGGTCGAGGACGGTCTCACTCCCGTGCACGTCGTGAATGGCGGCTACCAGAGTGTCGAGGTCGCCGACCCGGTTGTCGAGCAGGTAGGCCACGCCGGCGGCACCGGAGCGGAGCAACTCCAGGGCGTAGCCGTCCCCGGACTCGGCGATGACCACCACGCCGATGCCCGGATGGTCGGCTCGGAGCCGGCGGGCAGCTTCGATAGCCGCCTCGGCGACGAGCCGGGGGGTGCGGATCCCGACCACTACGACGTGGGGGTGGTAATGCTGCGCCGCTTCCAGGGTCTCGGGGTGACTGTCGACGCGGGCGGCCACCTCGATCCCGGTCACCCCGCCGAGCAGACAAGCGAGGCCTTCACGGGTCAAGAAGTTGTCGCTGGCGATAACTACACGCAACACGGCAGGGGTTCCGGACATCTCGGTGGACTCCTGGTATCGAAGGCTAAAGGCTTGTCCCGATGGTAAATCATGACGTGGTGTGCGTCGGCACGAACTGGGCCCTGGGGCCGCTCGCTCTTTAGTGGGTGGGCGGACAGACCGTTGCTGGTGGGCCCGACCTAGGGTATACCCCTGGATCTTGGGGGTGAGCCCTATTGACGGGCGCCATCCCGGGATATAGCTTCCGGGCTGTGAGTGCGGGAGATCGGACCGCTACGGTACGTGACCCCGACGGTACGTCGGTGGCGTACCCGTCACGGGCCCGCTCACGCCAAGGTGCGGCCACTTCTCCTGTCGCTCACAAGGCCGCTTCCGGTAGGCCTGCCTAGGGACCTCGGACCCTAGCTGGCTCCTCGGCGACTGCATACTATTGGTTGCTCCTGAAGATCGGGAGGTCAGCTATGAGCAATGTGCCCGACAAGTCAGTCGAGAGAGCGCTTCAAACAGACAAACTAGTACTTGACTTACGCGCACCGGACGAACAGAGCGAGAGGACAAGGTTGGGCTCGTCCCGTTCTCGTGCGGTTTTTGCTGAACAGGATAAGTTCGTGACCGAGTGGAGCTATTATCCTGGCGTCGATGAGGCCGTGGGCAACTCCCTTGGACAGCGCCATCGAAAATAGTAACAGTGTCCATAAATACTGTCCGACAACGGTCGAAAGAATTGTAGACCAGTTAAATAGACCGAGCCAAAGGTTATTTGTCGCCGGTTCAGCATGCCCAAGGAAAGGTGGTTTCGGTATGGCCGTCCTCATCGGTGAACTACGTCTGCGGCGGGAGGACGAGTTCATCCATGCCCAGGCGAGCGAACCTGCGCTTGCGCCGAGTGGCACCGAAGAGGTTACCGTAGGGGCCCCGCGCTGGCCCTCCCAAATAGCTCTTGACCTGTGGCCATGTGCCTGGCCCGTCGCGGAGGACGACAGCAGGGCCAGGACCGTGTAGCCGAGCGGTCGCGCGGCCCTACGGGGCGGCCGGCCGATAGGTGAACGGCCTGGAAGTACTTCATTCTGGCTAGCTGCCGGGGTAGTCTGCCCGGATACCAGTGCGCTGGCTCCAGTGCCCTGGCTCCCGCTGGCGCAGCGCCGGCACCGTTTCCCAGCAGGTCGTGCGCCAGATGTTCCCGAAACGCAAGGCACCAACCCTTGTCTGGGCCGATATCGACGGCAGCCTGGAAGGTCTCGTGACTACATGCGAGGCCGCGCGCGGCGAGGGCCAGCGCAAGGTGTCGCTCTTGGGGCGACCCTGCTTCGGCCACCCCTAGGGGCCGGCGGATCCCTGAAGCGCCTTCCATGGGGCCACCGCGCTCTGCTTGCTTGAGCGAGACACCCGACGGGGGCCGCGGCCCAGTGCCGCTATGTGCTATGAACGGGCCGGCAGAAGAGCTTCTGGAGGGCTAGGTGGCTGATCTCAAGGTGTATGGGGCACCGTGGTGCCCAGATTGTAGGCGCTCGAAAAAGTTCCTCTCAGAGCACCGCGTGCCCTATGACTGGGTGGACGTGGACCAAGACCAAGAGGGCCTCAGGCTGGTGCAAGACCTCCAACACGGCGGCCGCACCATCCCGACGATCGTCTTTCCCGACGGGTCCTACCTGCTGGAGCCTACCGACGAGGAGCTTGCCGGCAAGCTGGGGCTCAGCCTGGTCGCCGAGCGCGAGGCTTATGACTTGGTGATCGCGGGCGGTGGCCCTGCGGGGCTGACCGCTGCCATATATGCAGCGCGCGAGGGGATCGGGGCGCTCGTTGTCGACAGCGGGGGCCTCGGGGGCCAGGCCGGGATGACTGAGAGGGTGGACAACTACCCGGGCTTCCCTGAAGGGGTTCGGGGTGCCGAGCTGGCGGATCGTCTCGTCGCCCACGCCCGCCGATACGGCGTCGAGCTGTTGTCGGGCGTTTCGGTCGCCGCTGTCGAGCCGGACTGTGGCGAGGACCTGCGCCTGCGCCTCGGGTCGGGCCAGGAGCTCTGTGCCCACGCCGTCCTGGTGGCAACGGGCTCCTCCTACCGCCGGCTCGGGGTCCCCGGCGAAGACGACCTGATAGGTACCGGTGTCCACTACTGCGCCACCTGTGACGGCCCGTTTTACACGGGCGCCGAGGAGCTGCTCGTAGTCGGGGGCGGGAACTCGGCGCTCGAAGAGGCCTTTTACCTCAGCCAGTTTGCCTCACGGGTCCGGATCGTGGAAATTGCGCCCGAGCTGCGGGCATCCCAGCTCCTGCAAGACAACGTGATGCAGGACACGCGTTTCACGGTCCATACCAACACGGAGATAACCGAGCTGCGCGGAAGGGGCAAGCTGGAAGAGGTACTGGCCAAGGACAGGGCCACGGGCGAGGTTGAGCGTTGGACGCCGGTGGGGGTGTTCGTGTTTGTAGGCTTGGACCCCAATACGGCGTTCCTATCCGGGACGGTCGAGCTCGACGAATGGGGCTTTGTCGTCACCAATGAGCAATTCGAGACCACCATGCCTGGCGTGTTCGCTGCCGGCGACGTTCGGGCCGGCTCCACCAAACAGCTCGGGGCCGCAGTGGGGGAGGGGGTCACGGGCCTGCTCATGGTCCGCCAATACCTCCAGCGTCGCACCCACTTGCCGCGGCTAGACGTGAACGCCTGAGGAGATCCGGAAGCGCCCTTCAACTTTTCTCACGGCAAGGTGAAGCGGCAAGGTGAGGTACCGCCGCTGTTGGTAACGAGGCCCGTAGGTGATTTTGTTAGAAGGCGGTAACACTACTGATAGGCGCGGCTCAAGACGATCGGCTCCGAGCGTCGCCGAGAGCGTCTTTGTCAGGCTGATCGGGGCAATCATTCCTCCACATGTTGTAGCCGTGTTCTAAGAGCTGGAGCAGGGTTATCTGAACCGCCCCGTTGGTATTGGTAGTTGAACTGCTAACTGAAGACGGGCAGCCTGTGCGGCCTCTGGGGCCTGCCGGCCTGCAACCCATAAGGATGCAAGTCACGATCAGTCTCAATAGTCCAGCGGGAGTAGCGATCGGCACGGCCGGCACAGGCAACACGATGATTGACGTTTCCCCCGGCTTGCCCCTTCCCGTGGGGGCAGGGCGGCGTGGGCGTGGCCGAAGCGCTCGGCTGTTATTGAGGAACCGGCCCAGCTGGCTCCGGTCCAGTCCCCGTCGCTCGGGCCTTGACTTGTTAGGGGACGTACCCTAACGTTGACCCGGAGCCCGGTACCGGACACGAGATCGACGGGACGACCCCCGAGGCCCCGACGCAGTGCGGCCACCACCCGTGAACACCTCCTGACGGTTGCCGGGCAGCTTTTCTATCGGGACGGTATCCGGGCTACGGGAGTCGACACGGTGGCCACCCACGCCGACGTGGCGCCGACCACGCTGTACCGTCTCTTTGCTTCCAAGGAGGATCTGGTCGCGGCCTACGTCGCACGGTGCAGCGACATGTACAGGGTCCGCCTGACCGAGGTCAGCTCACCGACGGTGGGCACGCCACGCCAGCGAATCCTGGCCGTCTTCGACGCCTTCAGCGAGGAGGTCCTGTCCGACAAGAGCCGAGGCTGCCCCTTTCTGCTCGCGCTGGCGGAGTTCCCAGACCCCGACAGCCCCGCCCACCAAAAGGCCGTGTTGCACAAGGCTTGGCTGCGGGCGCTCTTCCGAGAACTGGTCGGCGAACTGGAAGCCGAGGAGGCAGTGAGCGATCCAGAGGGTCTCGCCGACCGCCTGGCTCTGGTCGCCGAAGGCATCTACGGCTCTGTGCAGGCGCTGGGCCCATCCGGACCGGCACGACAGGGGCGCACCTGCGCGGAGTCCCTCATCGACTCCGCCCTCCTCGGGGAGGTGACCACGGCAGCGCCGGCCTGCTCGCCACCGAGCGTCTCCTGCTCGAGGAGGTGGCCGTCGCGGCAGGGACGGGGCGGGCGGTCGTGACTCTTGTGATCTGGGCTCTGATCTGGGCTCTGTCGGCACTGCTCATCGCGGAGTTGGTGATGGCACCGATCAAGCTGTGGACGGGGCGGACGATGCCGGCCGTCATCCGGTTCACCGGACACGCACCCCTGACCGCCCGCGGCGCGTTCGCGCCGGTCAAGCTGTCGGCCGCCATCCTGGTCGCGACCGGCCGGACGGTGCCAGCGGCGGGCGTTGCCGGCGCCGCGCTCGCCAGCGCCGTCTCGGCCGTGTGCCTCGGCCGGCTCGCCGCTCACGGTAGGCGGGACCCAGCCGGCATCGCCGTGTCCAGCCTCTTCGGCGGGTCGGGCGCGGCCCTCCGGTCACGACGTCGATCTCGCAGGAGGGGGACCGCCCTGTTCACCCTGCACCGGGCGCGCCGCGGTTGATTACGCCGCCATGGGGCACCAACAACAACCAAACGCTATAGGGAAGGACCGAGATGGAAATCGCCAGGAACCTGTACCGCATCGGCTCGGACATGGTCAACAGCTACATGGTCGTCGACGGCGATGACGTCACGGTCATCGACGCCGGCCTGCCGGGGTACTGGAGGCTCCTCGAGTCGGAGCTGACGGCCATTGGTAAGACATTGGACAACGTACGGGCTTTGGTGCTGACGCACGGCGACAGTGACCACATCGGCTTCGCGGCGCGGCTGTGCCGGGAGAAGGGGGTGAAGGCGTACCTGCATCCAGCAGACGCCGAGCGGGCGCGCCTGTTGACCAAGAAGCCTCGTTCGAGCTGGGGTGCAACGCGGCTGGGCCCGTCGGCGGGTTTCCTGTGGTATTCGGCCCGCCACGGCGGCCTGAGGATACCTCCCGTCGAGCACGTACAGTCGATGGAGGACGGAGATGTGCTGGATGTTCCGGGCAGACCAAGGATCATCCACATGCCGGGCCACACTCGGGGCAGCGTGTCCGTGTGGGTCCCGGAGCATGATGCCCTCTTCATCGGTGACGCTCTCGCCACCCGCAACGTCCTCACCGGAGCAACCGGCCCGGAGCTGGCGCCATTCACGCTGGAGCCGACCGAAGCGATCAGGTCGCTCCACCGGTTGGAGGACGTGAGCGCCACCTGGGTGCTGCCTGGCCACGGTCCCGTGTGGGACGGCGGGGTGGGCGAAGCGGTCCGGGTCGCACGCGAAGCCGCCGCAGTGGCGGTAGGTCACCGGTGACCGAAATACGGCTCCGGGCAGGCCGATTCGGTCAATCGCCCCAAGCTGGTCTATCCACCGATAGAACCGCTCGATCGCCCTCGGTACCGGCCTGACTAATGCGCGGCCCGGCCAGGCACACTTGTTGCTAGTCGTTTCCGACATCGACGCCGCCCGAGCGGAGCGTGCCGAGCGCGGCGTCGAGGTCAGCGAGGTCGGGCACGAGGCTTGGGGCGCACGTCACGCCTGCTTCCAGGACCCGGACGGCATTGCCTAATAACTCCAGCAGCCCCGCCCATAGGCCAAGCACAGCGCTGGCCGGCAGGCGGCGCCCCATGACCGACGCCACCATGACCGGGGGTGCCCTCAACCGGGCGCTGCTAGCCCGCTAGCTCCGGCTGGGAGAGCCCTGACGACAAAGACGCGCAAGCGCCAGCTGCTCCGGGGGGGAGGGCTCGAACCTCCAAGCATCCGGATCCAAAGTCACATCAGGGCTGTCGCCGGAGACGGCCACAGGTGGCCTGAGCTGCTCGTTTACGACGCTAGCGACGGTCCAGAAGGCTCGTTGAGAGGACAACAGGCGCCAGTTGTTGCCCGAAAAGTTGCCGAACCCCCTGGTCAAGCGGAATTTTGGGCGAAACCGCCGGATTCTTCACTTCCGGTTCGATCTGCGAGCCGCTGACCAGGGGAAACGGTCGCGAACGGCCGTCCGGCGATTAATCCGGATGTCTGAGGTGTCCGCCGAGTGCTTGCACTGCTCGCTCCAGATTGACCGCTGCGTGCGCGAAAGGCCCTATGCCGGTGGGCGCCGCCGAGCGACCAGCTGGGTGGCCCGCTCGACCAGGCGCCGGCCCAGCTCGACAGCCTTGACAGCGTCCTTTTCGGAGAGAGGGGGGCGGGGTCGTACTGCGCTGGAGCCTTGAACCCGAGCAGTTGGGCCAACTGGCGGGCAGCGGTGCGGCCATCCTCACCCGCCTGCGTGAGGAGGTCGAGGGCTTCGGAGTGCTCGCCGCCCGCCCGTTGCCCGAGCAGAGAGCCGGTGATGGCGTCAGAGGCGTTGATGCCGGCGGTGACGGCGCTCCCAGCTGCTACGTCCCATCGCCTGGCTCGGAGGTTGTCCTCGGCCGCTTCAAGCCAGGCCGCGGCCTTCGCCAAGTAGGCGCGGGCGTCGGCGGGCGAGACGCTATGGCGCTTGCTACCGCGAGGCGGCACGGCCGTTTTCCAGGAGGATGTCGATGCTGGAGCCGGCCAGCACTATGCCGTCGCGCCGCAGGGCATCCCAGAAGGTCCTGCCCGCCTTGGCCCGGGAGCCGGCCCGGCGCCGAAGCTCGTCCAAGTCGTAGTCCAGGACCTGGACAGGGTTCCCGGTGAGACGTTTGGCTCTGGTGGTAAACGAGGCGAGGGTCGACGCCCACTTCTCGGGGTCGGCCCCGAGTGGGCGCACGGCCAGGATGTCGATATCGCTGCCGGCGGTCGCCTCCCCCCTGGCGAAGGACCCGAATAGGGTCACGGTCAACGGGAGGGGTTCGATCGCCCCTGCCAGGTCCTGCAGCCGGGCGAGGACGGTAGTGCGAAGGTGCCCGAGCCGGTCGAGCAGTTCGCCGGCGGCATTTTCCCGGGCGAGGCTTACCATCGTGGTGCGGCCGATCTCCCTCCGATCCACGACTCCAAGGTCATGCAGCTGAGCGATGAGCCCTGAAGCACGGGTGCGGCCCACGGCAGCCACGGTGGCGAGGGTGGAGATGGGAAGTTCGGTGTCGACCCTGGCCAGAGCGGCCAAGAGCCGGCCGGCGGCCCCTGGGATAAGCGCCTCGACCGGCCGCTGGAAGTCCATGCGTTCACTATATCGAACGTTGATGTCTCGTTCTTTGGCGTATTTGCCGGGTCTGCCTTGTGGAGGGCTGGTGGCCTGTCCGCAGAGTGTTGCTTGAGGCAGACTGCACGCGAAATCGGCTACGCCGAGGAGTCATGGACCACTGCGAACCGCGTCAACGGACCCGACCCGGCCGAAGTCGCACGATGCGAAGGTAGATTTGGCGCCTCCTGACTTGCCCGTTCGCACTGACATGCACATTCACTAGGACAAATGCTGCCGACCGGTGCCACCCGGAGACGGCGTTCGCCGTACCGTTCGCGCACGGTTCGCGGACGGAGCCCGTGGTCCTCCTACATCACGCCCCGTCACGCCCCCCGCCGCGCTCGGCGTGGAGCCAGGCCCCGTACGAGCACCCTGGCAGGGCGGCCTTGGCGAGACGGGTTCACACTTGGAACGGCGTGAAGCTCTCGAAAGAGGGCTCGGTGCGAGGGTCCGGTAAGCGGAAGGCGCGCAATCGCGTCGCCCGGCTTGCCTGTTGGAGCTCCCAGCCGGTGTTGAGCTCGAAGTACCGCACGGCTGTCGCCACCGAGGGCCAGTGGCAGTCGTCGAGGACGACCAGGCCGCCGGGGCGGACCAACTCGCGCAGGAAGTAGAGGTCGACGAAGACGTTGTGGAACACGTGGCTGCCGTCCATGAAGGCAGCGTCGGTGACGAAGCCTTCGGCGACGAGCCGGGGGAGCGCCAGCTGGGACCGTTCGGCGACCAGGGCACAGAGGCCGCCGAGGCCCGCGCCCACCACCGCCTGCCAGCCGGCGTCCCCGAACGCTTGCTGGTAGGGGTCGATGATGACGTGCCTGGCGCCCTGGTGCCCCTGGGCCAGCAGGGCCTCCCCGATAGCAGGGCCGAGCTGCCGTACGCGAGGCCGACCTCGACCACGACCCGGGCGTGTTCCGCGACGAGCATGTCTCTGAGGATGTCGCAGTCCTCGTCCGGGACGGAAATACGTTCGAAGTCGCCCTCGGCCCGGAGACGGAGCGGGCCGGTGCCCGCTAGGTTGCGACGTGCCTTTTGCACAGCCTTGCGCAGTTCTTCGTCGGTCGGCACCACCTACAGCATCGCGAAGCGGCCCGCCACTCGTCAGTGAGCCCTTGAGTGCTTGCGGGCCAGCCGTGCAGAAGGTGTACACCGAACGCCGCCTCGCGGGTCGCGGGCGAATGCGGACCGACGCGGCCGCGGGCGACCACCGTCCAAATTGAGTCCAATGGTCTAGACCACCTGTGACGGCCTCGCCACGTGAGGCGAACAGGAAGCGACCACGGGATCGGTGCGGCTTGACCGGGCCACCGCTTGCCTGGCTTGCCGGCGGCTACTGCGTGACGACCCTCAGGGCCAAAGCGGTCGGACCAAGTCTCGCCAACCCTGTCGACTCTTTAGCCCTGCGCCTTATTCGTTGACCGGGTGGGGTGGCGAGAAGCCCTTTTGCTCGCCCGACGGCAGCGCCAGCACCTTATCAAGTAAGGGCACTTGTGCTCAGGCACACCTGACCCATTTCGGCTTGACCTGTCGACACC
Organism: Acidimicrobiaceae bacterium; assembly: GCA_027334785.1. GTDB lineage: Bacteria > Actinomycetota > Acidimicrobiia > Acidimicrobiales > Palsa-688 > JAJZYO01. The sequence goes on along the minus strand of DAHWQF010000072.1, from coordinate 1,502 downwards.
GATCACGGTCAACGGCTACAACGCATGGGTCGAGAGCGGGCAACGGGGGACCGATGGGTATACAGTTATCGACCTCGGCGTCGAAGTGCCCGACGGCAACGGCCAGTACCACGACCTCGTCGTCGGGACGGAAAGCTTGTCCATGAACCAGGTCACCAAGATGGTTGCCGAGGGCTTGCAGTCCCAGGTTGCCGCGACTACTACGACCCAGGACTTGTAGGGCGCGCCATCAGCACTGGCGGCCACGATCAGCGCCTTGACGCCCCGGTCGGCTCCCACCGGGACCAGGTGACGGCCGGTCTTTGACCTGCGCTGGTGGTGGAACGGAGCCGCTACCCCGGCCACGGAGACGAACCAACGTCCGGCCTTGAACGAAAAGCTGGCCGAGTAGGGATGGAAACGCCCTGTGGCTATCATCTTGGCCAGTGCCCGGCCACAGCCGTGGAGGCGTATGTCTCCAAGCACGGGAAAGTGCATAGCTTTGGAGCCGACGAAGCGCACCGAGGGCTTTTCATCGGGCAGGTACTTGGCCCGCAGGCGGACCTTGGCACCTCCCGGTGCTTGGCGGCAAAGCCCGGGAAGCATCCCCGCCGACGTGTTCGAGTGCGCCAGTGTAGATGCCGCCACCGCCTTGAAGAACTACCGCGAGTCTGTCACCGGGGCGAGGGCCGGCTTGAAGGTCGGCTTACCTCTGCAGCAGGGGTCCAATGGACTACGAAGGCCTTTCCCGGCCCCGGGCTGTTGTGGGCACACTGAAGGGTGGCCAACCACATCGTGGGCCATGGCCGTCTGTACTGTGTCACCGACTGTGGCAAGCAACAGAGTGTTCTGCGCGACCGGCGGTAGTGCCAACGACCGCTGTCACGGGCACACACGGCTCGGACTTTGGCGAAGTTCCTAACGGGACGAAGCCGATGCCGAAATAGAGGTGCCCCACTATGGTTCGCAGATCAGGACCGTAGACCGTGAGTGGTCCCGTCCACACAGAAGGCACGCGTGCACCTGGTGTGGCGTACAGGTCCGTTCGAGGGACGTGGCCCACGATTCTGCCGTGGCTCCACACGCTGATGTAATCGGGAGCCCGGCGGAAGTCCTGTACCCCACTGGCCGAGACTGGGCGTTGTCCCTCGGCGCGGTACATGACTGGTGCAGCGGCTCCTCCAAGTAGTATCGGCACAATTGCCGAGACGGCCGCCCACCGCCGACGCCACCTGTGCCGGGCGCGCTTGCTAAGTAGAGCGTGTTTCAAATGTAGGCGCGCTCCCACTTGGCGATGGGCTAGCATCTGTGGAGGCCCGGGGAACCCGTCGAAAGTCACGGTAGCATCTCCTTGGTCACAACGAGGACCATCATAACAGCATTAACTATCCCTCTAATTCTGAGGAGGCGGCGCTTGGAGCACGGTTACGGAGGTTGAGTTCCCGTTAGAGTCCGTCGCCGGTAGCGTCGAGCCGGCGACTGGCACGAAGCCTTCCCCTGAAACGAGATGACCGACCACTTGC
>DAHWQF010000729.1 GCA_027334785.1 Acidimicrobiaceae bacterium | reverse complement strand
ATGGGCGCAGGCGGCGGCGCGGGTGTGCCGCAGCGGGAGGCAAGCAATTTCTCCGCAGTTCTGATCGCACTCGGCGCGCAACTGAACCAGACAAGGGCATGGGTGCCAAATCAGTGCCGTGGAGGATGGAGGCCGTAGCCGAAGACCTGGTCGCGATCATCAAGGACGTCTGTCAGCCGCCGGTCTGGCCGGTGCTCACGGATCCAACAGCCAGCCCCGCCATGGTGCGGGCCCTGGATCGAGCCGTGGACGCGGCGACTGCGCAGGCCACCGCCGAGGGGCGGGGTAGAGGTTATGAAGCCGGGGAGTGGGCGTGTTCAGCGATGAAGCGTTGCAGATCGGCTACCGAGATCACCGCCAGCGCCGCCGGCGTGGCCACCCGCTCTGTGATCCACTGGCGCATGAGCGCCGTGGCCGGGATCCCCAGGTCGGCGGCTTGGGCTCGTACCTGGTCCATGAGCGACTGCGGCAGTCGTACCGACAATGACACCGGGGCCTCGTTGGGGCCTCGGTGGCCCTGTCGGTCTGGATCGTGGCGTCGGCGAAGTGCCCAGCCACGTCGGTGGTGTCGTAGTAGTCGCGCAGGCGGTCGATCTTGTCCTGGTCCATGTTCAACAAGGACGACTGTGTTGCCGTCGCCGAGCCGATCGGTCTTTTCGGTACAGTCCCCGATGCCCCTTGCAGGGGCGTCACTGGGGTGTGAAAATTGTAGCGGGCTAGCCCGTGACGCCGGAGGATGCTTGGCACTTGAGGCCGTGGGTACAGTCTGGCGCGGGGCCGACCAGAAGGGTCACACATTGTGCCACGAGCACGTCTAGCAGACTTTCGACTCAAGCGAAGCCCCCGGGCAGCCCACCCTCTATTACGCGTAACTGCAGGTCAGGAGGCTGGCGGGCGGGTATTTTCCTAGCAGCCCCGAAGGGTACCGCGCCACGAAAGTCACGTCCCTCCGTATACCAGTGTGACCCATCATGACTAGGGCCGACATCTCGGGCCCGGGACAGCCCACGGTCGTCGGGCTACGCTACGAGCAGCAACGACAGGGGGTGCGCCGGTGCCGAGCCCACAGGGAACTGCCAGCTCAGGCGATCAGACCGAGGAGTTTGCCCCAGCCATCGGGACCGGGATGCGGCGTGTGCCCTCTGGCGTGGGCGCGGAGCCCGATGCTGTCACGGCTGGACATCTCCGGGACCGCCTGGACGAGCTCGATGCCGTCAGGGCCCGTGGGGATGTCGAGAGCCGCTCTGCCTATCTCGGGGGCCCTTGACGACGCTGACGCTCGCAGGGGAGCTGGGCCCGCCGGCCCGCCGCCCGACGGGTAGTGGCAATGTAGGCGGCAATGCCCTCCAGCGCGGGCGCCGATACGCAGAACATCCGCTCGCGACGCTTGGCTATCGCGGCCGCAACGGTGCCTTCGTAGTAGAGCTGGCCGCTCAGGGCCTCCGGCACCTCCAGCGTCAGCAAGCTGCCGCCTTCCCTCAGCCGCAGGCCGCTGCCGAAAGGCAAGTCGGCGAACGCCGCGTTCCGGCCGTCCGAGCGGCCCCTCCACCTCCGCTCCGGTAACCCGTTCCCGTCGTAGCCGCGCAGCCCGATGTCGCGCCACAAGCGGAACGTGCGCGCGGTCAGCCACTTGACGTTCCAGGCCCGCAGGTCCCTCGGGTGGCTGTCCGCGACCTCGATGGTCGTGCCGTGCGGGAGCCGCACGGTGTGCGTCCGCACCGGGCTGCGGCCGAGGTGGCCCGCTGCCGCGGCCCACCCGTAGAGGAGCTTGAACGCGGCCAGCTCCCGGGCCCACTTGCTGCCACCGACCCGCCGTGGGTT
>DAHWQF010000728.1 GCA_027334785.1 Acidimicrobiaceae bacterium | reverse complement strand
CAAGTTCGGCCTGGACGCAAGCCAGATCCGCGTGGTGCAGGGCGACAGCGACATCGTGCCTGCGGGCCTGACCGGCGGCTCGCGCTTTCTCGCGATCGGCGGCGTCGCCGCCATGAGCGCCGCGGACGAGGTGATCGAACAGGGCAAGGACGCGGCAGCGGGCCTGCTCGAGGCGGCGGCGGCCGACATCGCCACCTTCGCCCGGCGCTTCGGCTGCACGGTGGTAGACAGCTACGGCTCGACCGAAGGCGGGGCGGTGGTGCAGAGAACCCCCGACACTCCGCCCGGGGCGCTCGGGCGCGGACCCGAGGGAACGGTGGTCGTGAACCCCGAGACCGGTGAGGAATGCCCGCGTGCCCGCTTCGACTCCTCGGGACGGCTGGCCAACCCGGGCGAGGCCACCGGAGAGCTCGTGTCCAAGACCGGCGCCCAGGGGTTCGAGGGCTACTGGGAGAACGAGGAGGCCGAGCGCGCCCGGACCCGGGGCGGCTGGTACTGGACGGGTGACCTCGCCTACCGGGACGAGGAGGGCTTCTTCTATTTCGCCGGGCGCTCCGACGACTGGATGAGGGTCGACGGCGAGAACTTCGCCGCGGCCCCTGTCGCCCGGATCCTCGAGCGCCACCGTGACGTCGCGCTCGCGTGCGTGTACGCAGTGCCCGACCCCACTGGCGGTGACCAGGTGATGGCGGCCTTGGAGCTGCGCCCGGGCACCGGATTCGACGGGGAGGACTTTGCCCGCTTCCTCGCAGGCGAGGAGGACATGGGCACGAAGTGGGCGCCCCGCTACGTGCGGATCTGCGAGTCCCTCCCCACCACTGCGACCTCCAAGGTGCTCACGCGCGCCCTTCGGGCAGAGGGTCTGAAATGCGCGGACCCGCTCTGGTGGAGACCGGGCAGGGTCGGTCCCTACGTGCCCTTCGACCGGTAGATCGCCTGTCTTCGCCCTGGGACGGATCAGCTGCTCCAGGTCGACGTGCCCACCTTGGCGGACGACACCACCATCGGCCCGGCCAGAGACTTCGCGGGCCACGTGCCGAGGAGGATCGCCCCACCGGGAGTATAAGCCGTCTGGCCCTGCGGGGAGCTGCCCGGGGCCGGACTCGCCCATCCGTACCCGGCACCGAGCGCCCCGCCCGCCCACGAGGACCCGCCGCCCCCGCCTCCACCAGGAACAGCCCATCCGAATATGTAGCTCACACCGTAGCAGCCGAAAGCCCCGCACCCGATACCGGTTCCTCCCGGGTAGCAGGGAGCTGAACCCCAGGCTCCTGCACCGCCGCCCGCAAATCCACCACCACCACCGCCGCCGCCACCCTCGAGCCATGTGTAGTGGCCTGCAGGCTGGTACTCGAACACCTGGCACGCGGCGCCCGGCGTCCCTGACACGCCCGCCTGCCAGGGCGGCGAAGCGGTACCCGGAGGCGCCGCTCCCCCAGCACCGGGGCTGCTCGAGGCCAGGCTCCACGACGGGCAGTATTGATAGTTGAACAGGCCGATGCAGAAACCGCCGTGCCCGAGCGTCCCTCCGGCGCCCGCGTATCCCCCTGATGCAGCGACGCTTCCCTGCGTGCCGAACGGCACCAGCGGAAAGCCGGCCCCGCCTCCTGCACCGGCCTGGAATCCGGAGCCGATCGGGCCGAGGTTGGTCGTGCCACACCACGCAACGCATGCCTTCAGGGAGCCGCCGGCCTGGCCCTGGTCTCCTGCCCCCCCACCGCCGCCGGCGACGACGAGGACCGAAGCCCCCGATGTGCAAGTGCCCGAGTGCCCGTTCGCCAGGCAGAGCACCGTGGCGTTCCCTCCTCTTCCTGCCGGGGTC